>JASHTD010000540.1 GCA_030040725.1 Candidatus Sulfotelmatobacter sp.
GCCCCAGCTCGCACGGCATTCCGGTAGGGCACGCCCACGATCTGTAAACCCTCCACCTCGACTTTTTCATTGTTCAGCACGCGAACGCCCACGGCTGAAACGGCCGTCAGATATTTGCTGTCGTCGCCAAATTGCTCGTGATTCCCGGCTACAAAATATACGCCATGAGGAGCGCTTAACCTGTTCAGCGGCTCAGCTGCCCGTGCCGCGTCGATGGCCGTACCGTCATAGAGATCGCCCGCAATGAAAATCGCGTCCGGAGCCTCCCGTAAAATCTTTGTGACCATGCGTCGGAGAAAACCTCCGTTTCGCATTGCCCCAAGGTGCAGATCGCTGATCAGCGCGGCTTTTCGCCCCCGCCATGCCTCAGGCAAATTCGCCAATTGCACGGTCGTGCGCGTCACTCGCGTCCAACTTGCGTTGAAAACCGCATAAATGCCCGCCAGAATCGCCGCGCCGAATAGCGCCTCAACTATGCGATGGAAATTGATGCTCAATCCAGCCAGATGTGCGATTACGAAAATAATCCACGAGCCGGCTGCCGCCAGAAACAGAAAACTCAGCCACCCGACCCACACCGCAGCCGCTCGATACACCGCTCGCACCAACCCGTTGTTGTAACGAAAAGCGAGCAGCGATGCGCTCACGAAGCTGATGGAAAGAAAACCAAAAACTACTTTCAGCCACATCGCCGGCGGATCCTCGATTGCTAACCCGAATGTCCAGGTCTGATAAATAAGAAAGTGCGTCAAGAACAAGACGCATTGAATAATTACAATGAAACTGATCAAACCTTTACGAAGGCGCATGTTACATTGGATTCCACAACCTGCCTTTCGGATTTTTCAGAATTTTTCCAAGGATCGCACAGAGAGAATGTTCAAATACTCCCGCTATTTTTTGATCGCGAAGTCGCGCACTCGTTACGGTTGGCTCGTCGCTACGGTCGTGGCCCTGGTAGCCGCAGTCGGCTTGTCGGCGCAGCAGCCAAAGCAGCCCAGTCCAAATCAGACCTTGAGCAAGAAACCAGCTCTCCCCGCCCAAACCACGAAAGCAACACAGCCGCAGCAGCCTCCGGCGCAATCGAACATGCAGCCCGAGCCAAGTCTACTGCCGCCGCTTCAGCTCGATGGCGAAGCAGCCCTGCATCACCTCAATCAGGTCATCGGCTGGTATCGCCACACCACCACCGGCGTGCAATCCGCCGGATTGCCCAGCGACGCCATCTACGAAGACAATACGAAAAGTCTCGCCGATCAGGTGGTCAAGCTCGCGTTTCAATCGGCCAGAGCCGAAAGCGCGCTGATCGCTGCGCAGCAGAAAGCCACCAGCCAGCCCGCTCCACAGACCACGCAACAACAAAACCTGCAGCAGTTGGAATCCAAAACTTCATCACAGATCGGTCAGTTGCAGTCGCAGATCGAAAGTCTAAACAAACAGATTACCCGCACTGCGGGCTCACGCGCCGCCGCTCTCGTTTCAAAACGCGATGCCGCGCAAGGCCAGTTAGACCTGCAAAAAGCGCTCCTCGATGCCCTGCAGAAAATGACCCTGTTCGTGGAAAACAATGGAGAGATCGCGGGAGGCTTGGAGGGCAGCATCAATCAACTCTCCAAGTCGATTCCTGAGGTTTTCGGATCCAGCGGAAGTGCGCAGAAGCCCGCAACTCCACCGGCCGCAACCACGAAGCCCACGCTGGCCAACTCCGGCGGCCTGATCAGCCAGGCCATGACTTTATATGACTACATGAGTTCGGTTCGCCAGATCGACGGCCTCGTTCAGCAAACCGACTACACGCGCAGCGTGGCCGATCGCTTGCGCCTGCCGCTTAGAGACGCTTTGCGCGCCACCATTCAGGAGAGCCAGACCCTGGCCAATCAGCCGCCTGCGACCACCCCGCCGCAAATCGAGCAAGAGCGCCAGAATTTTCAAAAATTAACCGAGCGCTTCAAGCAACTTTCCGCGGCGCTTTTGCCCTTGAGCCAGGAAATGGTTGTGCTCAATGATGCCAAGACGAATTTCGACGAGTGGCACAGCTCAGTCCTTGGCGAATCGAAATATGTCTTTCGTTCCGTCCTTTTGCGCGTGTCAGGAATTGTTTTGGCATTGATCGTAATTCTGGTGCTTTCGGAAATCTGGCGGCGCATCACCTTCCGTTATATCGGGGATCCTCGCCGGCGCCGGCAATTTCTGGTCATGCGCCGCGTCGTCATCGGCGTGATGATCGTTATTGTCCTCGTTCTTGGCTTCGTCAGCGAGTTCAGTTCGCTTGCCACGTTTGCCGGATTCATCACCGCCGGCATCGCCGTCGGTCTGCAGGCGGTTCTGCTTTCGGTCGCCGCGTACTTCTTTATCATCGGACGCTACGGCATTCGCGTCGGCGACCGCATCAGCGTCGCCGGAGTTACCGGAGACGTCGTCGATATCGGCCTCGTCCGCCTTTATATGATGGAACTTGCCGGTAGCGGAGTAGACTTTTATCCCACCGGACGCATCGTAGTGTTTTCCAACTCCGTGCTTTTCCAGGCCGGAACACCGCTGTTCAAACAGATTCCCGGTACCGAATACTCCTGGCACGAAGTTGTCGCGCAGATTGCGCCCCAGGGAAATCACAAGGCGGCGCAACAAAAGCTGGTCGCCGTGGTCAACGCCGTCTATTCCAAGTATCAGCGCGAGATTCAGCGCCAGCACCAGGGCATCGAGCGACGGGTCGATATTCAACTCGACGTCCCGCATCCCGAGGCTCGCCTTCAGTTTGCCGACGCGGGCCTGGAGTTGCTCGTGCGTTATCCGGTAGACATTCGTAAGGCGCCGGAGATTGACGAAGAGATGACGCGAAAAATTCTGGAACTGGTCGAGACGGATGAAGCTCTGAAAGCCGCAGTCTCCGGGGCGCCCAAAATCCGGTCCGTAGTGAAAGGCTGAATTTGTTTTGCTGGGGAAGTAAAACATGGCTGCGTTTTCTTTAAAGGTCAATGGCCGTGCTTATACGGTGGAGGTCGATCCACAAACGCCGCTTCTCTACGTGCTAACTGACGACCTGCATTTGTGTGGGCCCAAGTTCGGTTGCGGCCTCGCTCAGTGCGGAGCCTGCAGTGTTCTGCTGGAAGGCAAAGTCACTCGCTCCTGCGTTACGCCGGTGAGCGCTGTGAAAAATCAGGAAGTCACTACGCTCGAGGGACTGGGAACTCCCGAAAAGCCGCACGCCATTCAGCAGGCATTCATCGACGAAGGCGCCGCGCAATGCGGCTTCTGCCTCAGCGGCGTAATCCTCACCGCAAAAGCTTTGCTCGATGAAAAACCGAAAGCCTCCGACGAGCAGATTCGCGATTCCTTTTCGAACGTCCTTTGCCGCTGCTTCGCCCACACCCGCATGCTGCGCGCGATCAAACGCTACCAGGCGAGCCTGCGATGAACAGCGAATTCTCCCGCCGCGATTTTCTCAAGGCCTCCGGCGTGCTCGTCGTGACCTTCAGCGCTGCTGAAATGATTCCGTCGATTTCGTTCGCCCAGGGCCCGTTCGATACCCATCCGTCGCATATCGACCCGGAAAAACTCGACTCATGGCTTGCCATCGCCGCCGACGGCAGCGTCACCGCATATACCGGGAAATGTGATTTCGGACAGGGAATGTACACCGCGCAAACCCAGCTGGTTGCCGAAGAATTATGTGTGCCGCTCGATTGCGTGAAACTGATTCAGTGCGATACCGCCATCACTCCCGATCAGGGAACCACCTCCGGTAGTCAATCCTCGCCGACTAATTTCAATACCCGCAATCTTGCGCAGGCTGCAGCGACCGCGAGGGAAGCGCTGGTTGCGATGGCGGCGGCAAAACTTACCGTGCCCGCCGATCAGCTTAAAGTCGATGACGGCGTCATTTCCGCCAACAACGGAAAGCGCGTCAGCTACAGCGAGTTGATT
>JASHTD010000541.1 GCA_030040725.1 Candidatus Sulfotelmatobacter sp.
TTGCGCAGCTCGCGCACATTTCCCGGCCAGTTGTACTCCTGCAGCGATTCCATCGCTTCGGCGGAAAACGAAATCGGCTTCCATCCATTCTGTGCGCTCACCTGTGCAGCAAAATGTGCAATCAAGGCCGGAATATCTTCCCTCCGCTCTCGCAGTGGAGGCAACATGAGCGGAAAAACATAAACGCGGTGAAACAAATCTTGCCGAAGCTTTTCTTCGCGCACCCGCGCTTCCAGATCGCGATGAGTTGCCACCACTACGCGTACGTCCACGCTCACCGGCTTGTCGCCGCCGATCCGCTCGACTTCACCCTCTTCCAAAACCCGCAGCAGTTTTGCCTGCATCGCCAGCGGCATGTCACCGATCTCATCCAGAAAAATCGTGCCGCGGTCCGCTTGTTCAAATTTTCCAACATGTCTTGCCGCCGCGCCGGTGAAGGATCCTTTTTCGTGGCCAAATAACTCGGACTCAATTAACTCCGCCGGCACCGCCGCGCAGTTCAGGGTAACGAAGGTGTTTCCTCCGCGCGGGCTGAGTTCGTGAATGGTGCGCGCAACCAATTCCTTGCCCGTGCCAGTCTCACCCAGAATGCACACTCGGGTTTCGCTTGCCGCCACGCGCTTCACCTGCGCCATCACGCGCTCCATTGCGCCGCCCTTCCAGATGATTTCGTGCTTGCCCAGTCGCTGTTTGAGCTGGCGATTTTCATTTTCTAATCGCTGCAGCTTCAGCGCGTTCTCGACCGTCAGCAGGAGTTTTTCTGTGGAGATCGGCTTCTCCAAGAAATCCAGTGCGCCCAATTTGGTGGCTCGCACAGCGGTCTCGATATCTCCCTGCCCGGACATCATGACCACGGGCGCGGAGATTCCCACCGCTTTCAATTCTTCGAGCAATCCCAGCCCACCTTTGCCCGGCATGACCACATCGGAAAGGATGAGATCGAAATGTTGGGCCTTCGCCAGCTCGATAGCCTTCGCTGCCTGATCGCAGACCGTGGCCTCATGCCCAGCGAGACGAAACGCGCGAGCAAGAGACGCCAGGGTGTTCGCCTCATCGTCCACAATCAGCAATTGTGCTTTTCTGACCAAGCATTCACCCCGAAACGTTGCTAGCTTTCTTTCGATGCCTCGTCCATACTCTTTGCCAATTCAATGATAAAGCTCGTTCCCTTGCCGGGCTCGCTCTGCACGCGGATTCTGCCCTTATGATCACTCACGATCGATTGCACGATCGCCAGCCCAAGGCCGGTGCCATGTTGCTTGCTGGTGTAATACGGTGTAAAGATGCGCTCACACTGATCCGCCGTCAATCCGGTTCCCGTATCCGCCACCTCGACGAGAACTTTGTCACCATCGTCCCGCGTGCGCAGCGTCAAAGTCCCGCCTTGCGGCATTGCCTCGATCGCGTTCAACACGAGGTTCGAGATCGCACGATGCAGAAGCTCGGCGTCAGCAGCGACCGGCGGCAGATCCTCGTCCAATTGCAATTCACAATCGATCTTAGCGCGTCCGGGAGTGTCCAACTGAGCTTGAAACAGCTGCGCGAGGCTGCGAATCACTTCGTTGACCCGCACAGGCCCAAACTGCGGTTGTGGCATTTTCGAAAAGTCGCTGAACTTTGAAATGACACCGTTGAGATTTGCGATCTCAGCCAGCAGCGTTCGCGAACTCTCACGGAACACTTCATCGAACTGCTCCGGGATTTGCTGGCGCGCGCGCACCAGGTTCTCGACCGTGAGCTGCAGGGGAAACAGGGGATTCTTCAACTCATGTGCCAGCCGCCGTGCGAGTTCGCGCCACGCGGCGACGCGCTCAGACTGAACCAAGCGTTCTTTCTGCTTGAGTAACTCCGTCGTCATGCGATTGAAAGAATCGGCAAGTTGCCCGAGTTCATCCGCTCCGGTCACCTCGACGTAAGTGTTCCAATTGCCCGCAGCAACTTCCTGCGCCGCATGAGCCAATTGTTCAACCGGCCTCGTGACTCGCGCCGCAGCCCAGCTGCTCAAAAGGATGGCCAAGACGATCCCGCCTGCGCCGGCCATCAGGGCGGCCGAGCGAATGCGCCGCATCAAGGCAACATACGCACTGCGCGAGTTGCCGACCAGCAAAATTGCCAGCAAATGTTGACCATTGTCGCTGCCGAGTCCCAATAAAGGTATGGCGTGAAATTCTTCATCCTCGGCCGGATCGCCCGACCAATGCACGATGCCCGTACGGTCTTGCTTGGATTGCCGTACTGATTCGATGAGCGGTTGCAATTTATCGGTTGGGTGCGCGGCGGGAGGTTGTTCGGGATCGACGATCAGCGCTGTTGAGAAACGATCGCCACGATTCTGGTAAAGCAGGACGCGCATACCGGATGGCATGTCCAATCCGGAAAGAAAATTCTGATCCAGCTTGCGGCCGCCGACCACATAAACCGGTTGTTCACCCGCGTGGGTTGTAGAAACGGCGAGAAGCCCGAGTGCCGCTCCATCCTGCAGTTCTTTCTGTTCGAGGAAAAATCCGTGGTTGCTTTCAGCGGAGAGACTGGCAAATGAGCCCTCTTGATAACCAAATCTCTCCGGCCATTGTGCCGAAGAAACGATGGTACCGTCCGCTTCCACGAACTCCAGAAAATCAAGCTGATTGTTTTCGGCGATGGTTTTCGCGAGCTCGAAATACGGTCCCGAATCCGCCGGAGCATGGCTCAAAGCCAAAGCCATGCGATTCAGAGCATCTGACGCAGCGATGGCCGCGACCCGTTGCGCGACGATCTCCCCCTGGCGATTGAACTCGCG
>JASHTD010000542.1 GCA_030040725.1 Candidatus Sulfotelmatobacter sp.
GTCTGAATGGGAAGAGAATCATCGAAACCTTGCGGGCTCAATCCGGTGGCGCGGGCCACGGCTTCTCGATCGTGCACCGCTCCGAACGTAGGATCGACCTGCGTCATCTCGCCGAAAGCCGGCCCATCCGGTCTCTCTTCGAAATGCACCGGCACCTTGCCGACGTTCAACTCCAGTACAATTTTTTCGGCGCCGGTGTCGCCGCGCAGGGCAAACGCCGTACCCAGCGTAGGATGCCCGGCGAAGGGAAGTTCTTCCTGCACGGTAAAAATTCGTACTCTCTCGCCACGCTCGCGCTCAATGGCGGCGTCGCGCGGCAAAATGAACGTGGTTTCCGAAAGGTTCATTTCTTTCGCGATGGCTAGCATTTCAGCGTCGTTCAATCCGCGGCCATCAAAAAAGACGGCCAGCGAATTTCCTTCGAGTGGCTTCGAGGAGAAGACATCCCACTGCGCCATCGAGAAGCGGCGTTTCTGATCATTCATAAGATTGGTTCACTTACGCTGACTGTAAACAGGGATGCACTCCGCTTCTCAACGATGCAGAAAAGTGCGTGAGATAAGGACGATTTATGCGGGCGACCGGCGTTGACACGGGTGATCGGGGCTTCTATTCTAATCGCATGCTTTACGCTTCCAACCCCGGCTGCGTGTGTTGTTGTTGTCGCATGCGTCTGCCGTCGTGTGGGTAGGAAGCGATTAAGAATTTCCTTTTACCCACCCGGCGAAGCGGGTGGGTTTAGTTTTTTTTGAAATTCATCCGAATCGAAGCCCGCGTGGCAAGGGATATAAGCCAACAAAACCCTAGTATTCTGATAGACTTTATCGTGAGGAGAAAATTATGAGCACTGCGACCCTAACTGAGACCAACGCGATTCCACGCATCAACGACACGGCGCCCGATTTTACCGCCGAGACCACGCAAGGTCCGCTCCATTTTCACGAATGGATCGGCGACGGGTGGGCCATTTTGTTTTCCCATCCCAAGGACTTTACTCCGGTGTGCACTACCGAACTCGGCTATATGGCGAAGCTCGCGCCGGAGTTCGCCAAGCGCAACACGAAAATCATCGGCCTGAGTGTCGATCCGGTCGCGAGCCACAGCAAGTGGTCGGCGGATATTGAAGAGACGCAGGGAGCCAAGGTCAATTATCCGATGATCGGCGATCCCCAACTCAAAGTGGCCAAGCTCTACGGCATGTTGCCCGCCGGAGCCGGCGAAAGCAGCGAGGGCCGCACTGCCGCGGACAACGCCACCGTGCGCACTGTGTTCGTCATTGGGCCCGATAAGAAAATCAAGTTGCAGTTGAGTTATCCAATGAGCACGGGCCGCAACTTCGACGAGATTCTGCGGGTGATCGATTCGCTGCAGCTCACGGCAAAGCATAAAGTTTCAACCCCAGTGAACTGGAAGCCGGGCGAAGACGTCATTATCGGCGGAAATGTTTCGAACGAGGAGGCGCGGCAAAAGTATCCGGGCGGATGGAAGGAACCGAAGCCCTATCTCCGGATCGTGCCCCAGCCGAAGTAAGGTTCTGGTGCGCTGGCTTCTTTGCCGCGGATGCACACAGGTGACCACGGATCGTATTATGGATTGGGTCCGTGGACAATCGGTGTTGATCCGCGGCGAAATTTTTTGCGGAAGCGCATGCGGTCCGGTGATCGTCCCGGTCTTCAAAACCGGCGGGCGGCAGGTGACCCTGTCACTGGTGGGTTCGACTCCCACTCGCTTCCGCCACTCACCGTCCTCCTGGCTTCACGAGTCACCAGTTCCGCCTAGCAGGGATGGTGCACTGCCGGGTCAAAGCTACTCGCTGGTGAAGTAATCCACGGTCACCGGATTCTCGAATAGCGAATAATCCCGCGTGACCACGGTGATCCCACTGTCGGTAACGAAGTAACGCGAGCGGTCGGCTTCCGTGTCGTAGCCGATAGTGGTGCCTTCCGGCAGATGCACATTGCGGTCGATGATGCAGCGCCGGATGCGGCAGTGGCGCCCCACGGAGACATGCGAAAAGAGGATGGATGAATCGACTTCCGAGTAGGAGTTTACGCGCACATCTGGCGAGAGAATCGAATTCTTGACCATGCCGCCAGAAACGATGCATCCATTGGACACGATCGAGTCGAGCGCCGTCCCCATGCGATCTTTCTCCGCGAAAACGAATTTCGCCGGTGGATACTGTCGCTGGTGCGTGCGCACCGGCCAGTCATGGTCGTACAGGTTGAAAATTGGCGAAACTGAAACGATATCCATGTTCGCGTCGTAATAGGCTTCGAGCGTGCCCACATCGCGCCAGTAAAGCGCTTCCTTTTTGTTCTCGTCGACAAAGTCGTAGGCAAAGACACGATAATCATCGACCATCCTGGGCAGTATGTCTTTGCCGAAATCGTGGCTCGAGTTGGGGTCTTCGGCGTCTTTCAAGAGGACGGGGATCAGCACGTCAGCATTGAAAAGATAAACGCCCATCGAGCCGGCGACCTTGTCGGGGTTCCAGGGAGCGCGCAATTTCGTCTCTTTGGGTTTTTCTTCGAACCCATTGACGCGCCCGTCCTTGTCTACGTCGACGACGCCAAGACGGAAGGTCTCCGCCGGGTCGATCTGAATGGTGGCAAGCGTAATATCGGCGGCAGAATCCTGGTGCTGCTTCAACATCTTGCCATAATTCATTTTGTAGATGTGATCGCCGGAAAGAATCAGCACGTACTTGGGCTGTTCCGAGCCGATCGAATAAATGTTCTGATAAACCGCGTCGGCGGTGCCTTGATACCATTGGTCGCTCACCCGTTTCATCGGTGGCAGCACTTCGATGAACTCTCTCACTTCGCGGCCCAGAATGTTCCACCCCTCGCGTATATGGCGGTTGAGCGAGAGCGCTTTGTATTGCGTGAGAATGTAGACTCGGCGCAGATCAGAATTCAAGCAGTTGGAGAGCGTGATGTCGATGATGCGATACATTCCCCCGAAGGTGACCGCTGGCTTGGCGCGATCACGGGTGAGAGGGTAGAGTCTTTCTCCGGCGCCACCTGCCAGCAGGACTCCGAGAGTGTCTTTCATCGAGCAACCTAAAAACAGTAGATGGTAGCACAGGCTGGAATGTTGCTATCGGACAGCCTAGACTGCGGAAACGAGAAGCCGTCAGCACGAGGGAAACCGCCGGGCAGTGAAAACGCATTCACCTGTGACGGCCAAAAGAAGTTAGCGTCGTGCGCTACTTTTCTTTTTCTTCTTCGATCTTGATGCGAAGAGATTTCAGAAACTTCAAGTCCTGATCGCTGATTTTGAATTCGGGGTTTGTGGAAAGCGTGGTGACTAAGGAAGTCTTGTCGGAAGTTTTGTCCCCCTGCTTGCTGACGCCGATGGTAGCTTCGAGAACGAGAAAAATGTCGTAG
>JASHTD010000543.1 GCA_030040725.1 Candidatus Sulfotelmatobacter sp.
CGCAATGAGAATTGCGGCGCGGCGAATAAAATCGCAAGGCAGCGGGCGGTTCAGCCCGCTGTTTTCGCGCAGGCGGCTCTCTTTGAGCCGCTGTTCTGCTATTTCCCGGTAGCCAGTTTGGCGGCGTAGCTCAGGTGGTTAGAGCGACGGTCTCATAATCCGTAGGTCAGTGGTTCGAGTCCACTCGCCGCCACCAATTAACGATTTACGCCGCTGGCCAGATAGCCACCGTCGACGGCCAGCACTGTGCCAGTGACGAAGCTGGCGGCATCGGAAGCGAGAAAGACGGCCGCACCCACTAACTCACTCAGCTCGCCGTAGCGATTCATGGGAGTCCGCATGAGCACTTCCTCGCCGCGAGGAGTGCCACTCAAAAGCTGCTCGGTCAGAGGAGTGCGAAAGTAGCCGGGGGCGATGGCGTTGACGCAGATTCCGTGCCGCGCCCACTCGATGGCGAGAGATTTGGTGAGAGAAGCCAATCCGGCTTTGCTGGCACAGTACGCCGCGACCTCATAGAGCGCGAGAAACGAACCCATGGAGGCGATGTTGATGATGCGGCCGTAACGGCGCTCGATCATGTGCCGGCCAAATACCTGGCAGGAGCGCAGAGCGCCGGTAAGGTTGGTATTCATCAGGCGGTCCCACTCGGCCTCAGGAAAATCGAGCGTGGGTGCGCGGCGGTTGTATCCGGCGGAGTTAACGAGAATGTCAGCTCTGCCAAACGTCGTGAGGACCGCTTGCAGAAGGCTTTCCAACGAGGCGCGATCGGTGACGTCGGAAGTGATCGCCAGCGAACGGCGGCCGCGCGCTTCGATTTCAGACGCTACCCCTTTCACCTGCCCGAGGCGGCGGGCGGTGGGCACGACATCGGCGCCGGCTTCTGCAAGCCCGAGCGCGAGGGTGCGGCCGATTCCAGAGTTACCGCCGATGACCACCGCGACTTTGCCATTCAAATCAAATTGCGTGCTTCCCATGTTTCCTCAGATTCGGCGGACTAATCCGCGATTGGTAGCCTCATTGTTTCTCAGCAACGACAGGACCACAATCATGCCGACGAAAGGCACGATCCCGGCGAGAATCACGATTGGATCGAAGGAATGCGTGCCGGTTGCGCGGCGCGCATCAGAAAAATAGCCGGCGAGTTTGAAAGCGATGATGGTGCCAATGCCGGCGCCGGTGCCGCTCAATCCACTGACCGATGCGACGGATTCGCTGGCGAACAGATCCGATGGCAGAACGTTTGCCATGGTTGTGAATCCGGCGTACGTGAAAGTCACAACTGCGAACAGGAATGCGATCAAGTACAAGTTGGTGGTCAAGACGGTTGGAATCAACAGTGTCATTCCGATTCCACCATAAATGATCGGCAGTTCGCGCGCCGCACCCAGCGACCATCCGCGACGAACCAGATGGCCGGAAAGCCAGCCGGCGAAGAAGCTGCCGAGATCTGCCGCAATGAATGGAATCCAGATGGCGATCAAACCGTTTCGCAGGTTGATGCCTTTCGCGACCAGATAAATCGGGAACCACTCGGCGATGAAGAAAAAAACCGGGTCGGTACATGACTTGGCGATGATCGTGCCCCAGGCCTGCGGCAATTTGAGCAGATCGCGCCAGCGAGGACGAATGGCTTGATCAGCCGCCGGTTCCGATTCGCGCTTGTCGGCAATGATCATGTCGAGTTCCGTCGGCGTGATTCGGGCGTGATCTTCCGGCGGAAAGTAGAGCCAGCGCCAGGCCATTAGCCAGAGAAAGCCGAGTGCACCTGGAATCATGAATGCGGGCCGCCATCCCCAATGGAAATAAATCCATAAGACGATGAATGGCGCGAGAGCGCCACCGATGGAAGAACCGCTATCGAAGAACGCAGTTGCCAGAGCGCGCTCGCGTTTCGGAAACCACTCGGCAACGGTCTTGGTGGCGGCGGGCCAATTCGCCGACTCGCCGGCACCGAGAAGAAAGCGGAATGTGACGAAACTGTAAAAGCCATTGGCGAAGGACGTCGCCATCGAAATCAACGAGTACCAGAGGACGGTGAGGGTAAGGCCGCGACGGGTACCGACGCGATCCATCAGTTTGCCGAAAGCGGTTTGGCCGATGGAATAGGCGATGCGGAAGGCAATGGCGATGTTCGCATAATCGGAATTCGTCCAGTGATATTCGAGCTTAAGGTAAGGAGCGAGGAGAGATAGCGTCTGCCGGTCGATGTAGTTGATGACCGTAGAAGCGAAAAGCAGACCGCCGATCCACCAGCGCAAGCCGGGAATGGCACGGCGTGGCGACGAGTTCGGGGCAGCTGACACGCTTGATTTTGCCAGCGTCGGAATGTTGCGCTTCTCAGGCACTGGTGCGCAAGGCGGTGCTCAGCAGCGAGGCCGAATTCTTGTCGAGATAAATGGTGGCGTTCGAGTGAGTACGTAGAATCGAAGCCGGCGCCATTGGGCCGATCTCTCCCTCGAAGCAGGCTTTGACTGCCTGTGCCTTGCGGCTATCGGGAACCACCGCCAGAATCTCTCCGGACTTGAGAATCTGGCGCACGGACATTGAAATGGCTTGCTTCGGGACCTGCGAAATATTTGCGAACCAGGCCTCGCCCACCTGCTGCATACGGCAAGCCTCGTCGAGATTCACGACAAGATAGGGATCTTCAATTTCGAAATCAGCCGGAGGATCGTTGAAGGCTAAGTGCCCGTTCTCGCCGATTCCGAGGAAGGCAATATCGATGGGAGCAGAGGCGACCGCCGCGCCGACGCGGCGCACAACCTCCGCCACATCTCCATCGCCATCGAGCAGGTGATATTTCGCGATGCCGGTTTTCTGGATCAGCTGCTCGAGGAGCATTTTGCGGAAGCTTCCGGGATGCGTAACCGGCAGGCCGATGTATTCATCGAGATGGAATAGTTCGACCCGCGGCCACTCGATGTCCGGCGTCTGGGTTAAGGCTTTTAAGAACTCAATTTGGGAAGCGGCGGTGGCGGCGATCACGCGGGCGCGTCCGTGGGTGGATATGGCGTTGCGGATGGCGCTGGAAGCTTGTTGGGCTGCGGCCTTGCTCAGAGAAAGCTTGTCGTCAAAGACCTTCAGTTGCATGTGGTTCCCCTGCGTTGTGTTCAGGCGAATGAGCGACTCTCCGGTTAGAAATGCTAACCACGGCAGAGTATCACTTTGTGGGAGCACCGCGCTTGACGCCGGTTATTCGTAGCGCAGGGCTTCGATCGGGTCGAGGCGCGAGGCGCGGATGGCAGGGATCATTCCACTGATCAGGCCGACGAAAGTGAGAATGAGGGTCGCGATGATGACGGTGGCGGGCGCGATGATGAGGCGGATATCCCCAGCCTGGGCGTTCTTGGCTATGGCACTGTACAGGGTGAGACGGCCGACGGAGACGGAAATGAGATAGGCCAGAACGATTCCCAGCAATCCGCCGGCGAAGGTGATAGCAAGCGATTCGGCGAGGAATTGAAAAAGAATGTCTCCACGGCGCGCGCCCAGCGCTTTTTCGACGCCGATCTCGCGGGTGCGCTGAGTTACGGAAACGAGCATGATGTTCATCAGGCCCACACCGCCGATGCCGAGGGTGAGGGTGCCGATGAAGCCAAGCAAAATTTTCAGGCCGATGGTGATGACTTCGAACTGATGGACCTGCTCCATCAGGTTAAAAATGCGAACCGCCCGGCGATCGGTAACGTCGAATTTGTGTTGCGTCGCCAGAACCGCGCGGGCGCTCTGCTCCAGGCGGTCGTAGTAAGGAGTTTCGTAGTTGAACCAGATGGAATCGAGGTAGTGCGTGTCTTTGATCTCGCTCATGGTGGTGAAGGGGATATAGACCACGCGGTTGATATCATCATCGCCCTCCTGCATTTTGGCGTCGAGAATACCAATGACTTCGAAACTGATGCCATCGACGCGAATACGCTGGCCCAGGGCTTCGCGTCCGGAAAAAAGTTTTGCTTTGGATTCGGAGCCGATC
>JASHTD010000544.1 GCA_030040725.1 Candidatus Sulfotelmatobacter sp.
AGGTTGGGGATGTCGCGGGTGCCGCCTGGACGTTGAACTACCAGGGCGACGTCGCGCGGGAAAAAGCGGACTTCGTGGTCGCTCGTTCATTTTGCGAACAGAGTCTGTCGGAATTTCGCCGGCTGCGTGACAGCTGGGGAATTGCGAGTACCCTCTCTGATTTAGCAAGTCTCAGCTGCGATCAGGGTAACAACTCGGAGGCTCGTCGCCTTTACGGCGAAAGTATCAAGCTGTTTCAAGAGTTGGGTCACAAACGCGGCATCGCGAGGGCGCTCGAATGTCTCGCCGTAAGTGCTTCGGCGCAATCGAACGCCGAGTTATCGCTGCACTTGGCAGGAGCGGCCGCCGCGCTTCGACAAAGATTGGGCGCTCCACTCACGCCCGCGGGGCAACCCAGGCTTGAAAAGGCGCTGGAATTTGCGCGCCGAACTCTCGGCAATGCTGCAGGAACCGCATGGATGGAAGGTTGGGCGATGCCGATTGAGCAGGCCGTCCACGAGGCGCTTAACTGCGACGCGGAATCAGGTCATCGGACTCGAAACTCCGCTTAAGTCAATTTGCAGTGGTGGGATCGATCAGTCGCCGCACTGCCGAGATGCGATTCGCCGGAAAACCTCCGCGGCGGGCGTGTTCCCGAACCGTTTCCTCGTCCGGTGCCAGATACACACAATAAACCTTATCGCCGGTGACGTAGGAGTGGAGCCATTTGATTTCCGGTCCCATATCCTTCAGCACGCCTACCGACTTTCTGGCCACTGCCTGCAGTTCCGCGTCAGACAAATTGCCTGCGCCTGGGATTTCCCGCTCGATGACGTATTGGGGCATGACCACCTCACAGAACGATGATGTTAGCAGATTTTTCGTGCGAAAGTGTTTCAGTGCATCCCACCGTGACAATGCAAAATGCCGCAAATAGGTCGAGATGCGTCCTTTTTGTTGGCTGTACATTCCGACTTGTTCCGAAGAGAAAATTCCATGCCCCAGCATGGGCCGCAAGGGGAAAGAAAGTGCGACGGGCCGAGCAGCCGAAGTACCCCTCCCCCCGTAAGCCTGTCAAGGTAAAAGCCATTGCGGTAGTGGGTCAGTTTCAAACTGACCCGCTACCCCCATTGAATATGACTGCGTTCATCGCTCTGACTGTTCTGCAAGGAGTGTGGTCACGGCTGGGAACCAGCGCTCAGCGGCTAGCTTAAATAGCGCAGACATACTGTCTATTGAGCTTCCGCACTCCCGGATCTTTCTTCTTCATTGCGTCATGTGCGGTCGCATGGATGGAAGGACTCGCTCGCCGAGGCGACGTCGCTGCAACCGCTCAAGTCGGTTGAGAGCACGGTCGAGGCTTCGTTCGGTGGCCGTTTCGTAGCGAAGGAGTTTTTCGACCTGGTCACCGTCCGGGATGAAATGTTGGGCGAACGTCACCTCAAAATACGTCTCATTCCTGTGAAGCCTCATTTCTTCAAGAAGTAATATGATCGCAAAAGCTCTGGCCTGAAGATTGGCACGCTCAGAATCTGAACCTTGTTGTTTGAAAAACTCTGAAAAAGAGGCTTCTTCCAGAAAGCAATTGATGCGAACCGAGAAGTTGTAACTTCTGCCCTTGCGCCTGGTGTTGCTAAGAATCTCCGAGATCGATGGCACAAATGTCTTGGTGAAACCCCAAAAAATCAGGATATTGAACCCATGCTTCGGCACGAACTGGTCATTGCATTTGGCCGGTCAAACGACTTGTTCCGTGAAATGAAGGTCAAAGCAATATTCAAAGGTCTAATCTACGAATCCCTCAACGATCCCGACTTCATGCGCATTGAGAGCCGACAGATCCCATCTCTTCACGAAGAGTATGACGCAGCGAAAGCTGAACGACAGAGAGATGAAAGGAAAGGTCACTCCTGACCGCGCGGGTGAAAGTGGAGACCTGATAACTTCGTGCGTGACGTGCCACGGCAGGGTCCATCGAGCGCACCGAAGTTTTCGCAGTACCCACAAGGGGTCAATGAGGTAACCCGGATTTAACGACAACCCAGCGCCTGACGTACCGTCAACTCATTGACTCTCATTGACTTGCCGTGTCCTCGCAGATACGATAGCGACGCACCATGATCGGCCAGACGATCTCGCACTACCGCATCCTTCAGAAACTGGGCGGTGGTGGTATGGGCGTGGTTTACAAGGCCGAAGATACTCGACTGCATCGCTTTGTCGCTCTTAAATTTCTTCCTGATGAAGTTTCGCGTGATCCGCAAGCGCTAAGCCGTTTCGAGCGCGAAGCCCAAGCCGCTTCCGCATTGAATCATCCCAACATCTGCACCATTCACGATATCGGCGAGCAGGATGGAAAAGCGTTCATCGCCATGGAATTTCTGGAAGGCTCCACGCTCAAACACCAGATCGGCGTGCGGCCGCTCGAAATCGAGCTCCTGCTTTCGCTGGCTATCGAAATTGCAGACGCTTTGGAAGCCGCGCATGCCAAGGGAATCATCCATCGCGATATCAAACCTGCAAATATTTTTGTGACAGAGCGCGAGCACGCCAAGATTCTCGATTTTGGACTGGCGAAAATCACGCCCTACGCTGGTCGCAGCGAGCAAACGGCTGTCACTTCGGCGCTGACGGCGGTCAGTGATGACAATCTTACAAGTCCGGGATCGGCAATCGGTACCGTCGCCTACATGTCTCCTGAACAGGCGAAGGGCAAGGTGCTCGACCGCCGCACGGATCTGTTCTCCTTCGGCGCAGTTCTCTACGAGATGGCCACCGGCCAGGTTGCTTTCCGTGGAGACACTTCAGCTGTAATCTTCCATTCCATCATCGAGCGCGCGCCCGCACCTCCGAGCCGTCTCAATCCTGACCTTCCCCCCCGGCTCGAGCAGATCATTACTAAGGCCCTCGACAAAGACCGAGAGTTGCGCTACCAGAACGCGGCCGACACGCGCGCTGACCTGAAGCGAGTGCGCCGGGAGATGGAATCGGCGCGAACTCAGGTTGCGGAGAGCGGAGATACAGTCCCGCCAGCAAATTCACCCAGCGGATCCGGCGTCCGTGCGGCAGCGGGAAGCGGATCGGCCGGAGTGGCCGCGGCTTCTAGCGGCAGCGTAGCGGCAGGGTCGGAAGGCGCGCAATCGGCAACTGCGGTTTCCGCGCCAGTCGTGGCTGCGGCGGCACGCCCGAAATGGCGGCTCTACTCAGTGCTGGCGGTTTTGGTCTGCGCGATCGCCGTCGTGGGGCTGATTCTGTATCAGCGTCGCGCCCATGTCATCACAGAAAAGGATTCAATCCTGGTCACCGATTTTGTGAACACCACCGGAGACGCGGTGTTCGATGGAACATTGAAAAAGGCGCTGGCCGTCGATTTGCAGCAGTCTCCATTTCTCAATGTAGTGCCTGATCAGCAGGTGCAGAAGACGCTGAAATATATGGGCCGCGCACCCGATCAGATCATCACCAGTGACATCGGACGTGAAATATGCCAGCGCGACGGTGTCAAGGCCATGCTGACGGGATCGATCGCGCTGGTCGGCAACCAGTACCTGGTGACCCTCGAAGCCACAAACGCTTCAACCGGCGATTCGCTTGCACAGGCGCAACAGCAGGCTGAGGGTAAAGACGCCGTACTGAGCATTCTCGGAAGCGCAGCCACCAAATTGCGTCAGAAGCTCGGCGAATCGCTGGCATCTGTACAGAAATTCGACAAGCCTCTCGATCAGGCCACCACATCTTCCCTCGAGGCGCTCAAAGATTTCACGCTGGCCGACGCATTGCACAACAAATTGGAAGACATCCAGTCGGTACCGCTTTATCAGCAGGCGATTGCCCTCGATCCCAACTTCGCGCTCGCCCATCTGCGCCTAGGCGTGGTTGCCGGCAACATCGGCCAACTATCGTTATCAACTAATGAAGTGTCGAAGGCATTTGAATTGCGCGATCGTACCAGCGAATACGAACGGCTCTACATTACTGCCTACTACTATTTCAATATTGGAGAAGTGGAGAAGACCATCGAAGCCTGGGAATTGATGAAGCAGACGTATCCTCGCGACGAGGTCTCCCACATCAATGTCGCGGTGATTTATCAGGAAATCGGACGCCACGAGAAAACCATCGAGAACTGCCTGGAGGCGATACAGCTGGATCCTGACACGCTGAACTGCTATCTGGTCGGGGCCCAGTCTTACCGAGTTGTGGGCAGAGTAGACAATGCTGATGCTCTGCTGACGCAAGCGCAACAAAGGAACATCAAGGGTTCCCTTTTGTACGTTGCTTTAGCGGCTTCGGCGCTATACCGCGGAGATTCCGCTGGCGCAGCACACCTGCAAGGTCTGGCAAAAGCAACGCCAGAGGGCGAGTTGCGAGTATTGGGGCAGCAAGCCGCCAATGCCGCCGCACTCGGACAAATAGCGCGGGAACAGAACCTGCGCGCGCAGGCTGTCGAGCGGGCGAAGAGTCTGGGCATGGCAGATGTGGCCGCTGAGTTTTTAATGGAGGGGGCACGCACTGACGCGGTGCTCGGCTACTCCTCCCGCGCGGCACAGCAGATTGATGCTGCTCTCGCATTATCTCGGGATCCCTCTATGATCTCCGAGGCAGCCGATGCCGCTTCGGCTGCGGGGCAAGATCAGAAAGCCGAATCCCTTTTGTCTGAGGCACGCCGTGCGCGTCCGGATGACACGTTCGTCCAGGATGAAGATGCTCCTCGTGTGGAAGCTCGGTCTCAGATACATCACGGTAGGCCCGCAGCCGCAGTTCAAACTCTCGCCCCGGCGCAACCTTACGAAGATGGCCTCTTTTTCGACAATCATCTCCTGCGTGGCGAGGCATATGTGGCGAGCGGCCAGGCCGATAATGCGGTGCCGGAGTTCCGTAAAATCTTGGCTCGCCGCGGCATGTCTCTGTTCTCGGTTACTTATCCTCTAGCTCAACTCGATCTGGCGCGGGCGTTGGTCGCCCGGCATGACACCGCAAACGCTCGCTCCGCCTATCAGGACTTCTTTGCATTATGGAAAAACGCTGACTCTGACATCCCCACCTTGAAGCAAGCCAGAGCCGAGTACGCGAAATTGCAATAAGTGCCTTTTGCCTGCCGTTTGCGATTTCTTTATAAAGATTAAAGCGGTCGGAGACCTGCTAACACGAATCTGTGAGTGGCATCTACGGGTGCGCTGATAGTGGCACGGCCCCCAGGCGGTACCGCTACCCCCACTCTCTGGCAGGCTCATTTCGCGAAAGATTCGGTTTGCAATCGCCAATCGATCGCCTGAGCCGGGTTGCAAATAGGGTCCTCCGGAGACGGGCAAACCGGAATTAAAGGGCGTCCAACCAACCGGGCCGTAAGCCAGCTTCTGGGAAACCGCGCTTGGTGTCAATTGTTGTAGGCAGATGGGATGAGAAGGCCGGTCTCCGGACGGGATGCGGAGTACGCTCCCAAGTTATCGACGTGCT
>JASHTD010000545.1 GCA_030040725.1 Candidatus Sulfotelmatobacter sp.
TCGGCTGCGCTTCCCGGGGCGTAAACCAGAAGCAGGTCGCTCGTGGTCTCGTGTGCCTGGCGCCGCTCCGTGGGATCCTCCAACATTGACGCGGTGAAGGGCACGCCCACCGGTGCATGCCGCAGCCACTGTGAATCGGGCGGACGAATATAGACCACTGCGTGGTGCACATGCGCTGGACTCGAAGGGCGTACTTCCACCTTCTGCACCCATTTGTCTTCCCTGAAGTGCGTAGGAACGATCTCGTAGGTATATTCCACATCGCCGTGGGCGGGAATCGTTACGGGTTTTGCCATCTGCACGACTATATCCGGCTGAGGAATATTCCATCCATCCGCCCATTTGCGGAGTGGAGGAGCATCGTCTGCGTTGCCCGCAGGAGCTCCAGCCTTTGCCCAATTCACGATCATCGCGATCTGCTCAGACGTAAGCGAAGGATCATTGGAAAAACGTCCGTATCGCGGATCGGCGAACCATGGCGGCATCATCCGCATCTCAACCGCCGCCGCGATTTTCTTTGCCCACGGCTGCACTTGCTGGTAGGTAACGAGCTGTATCGACGCAGCCTCTCCTGGACGGTGGCAGCTTTGGCAGTGGTCCTGAAGAATCGGCAGTACATCCTTATAAAAGGTTGGCGAAGAGGACGACTTGGAAACCTGACTGCCGCGAGCAGTAATCCCTGCCATCGGTTGGTCTGCCGCGAGCGCAAGCACCATTAGCGCTGCGGCAATCAGCGTTGCCAGATGGTTCACGACCGCAGAAACTCCAGCGTCAGTGCCCATGCCTGGCGGGCGGAGTGCGGCTCATAGGCGTCGCGTTCGTCGCAGAAAAATCCATGGTCCGCGCGTGAGAACTCGGCATTCACGTAGATTTTCTCTGCGGCCGTCAAAGCCTCGGTCACGCTCCTCCGATGCTCCGGAGTGATGTGCTTATCCTTTCCACCCCAGATGAGCAACATCGGCGCATGCAGCTTCGCGGCACGATCGAGCAGTCCGGGCGCGATTCCTCCTCCATAAAACGAAACTGCCGCGCGCAGCGGCAGGATGCTGTTGGCGATAAACGAAACCCGGCCTCCCATGCAGAATCCCACGCATGAAATCTCGGTTGGCCTCACTTGCGAGTTCGAATGCAGCCAATCGTAGGCCGAGCGGGCATCCTGCTCCGCCGTTTCTGCGGTCACTGCCTGCATGTGCGGCATCACCGCGGGAAAATCCGTGTAGCTTCCCTCGAATCCCGTTGCCGTGCGATGAAACAGTTCCGGCGCAATCGCCACGTATCCCTCGGCCGCGAACCTGTCGGCGACGCTGCAGATGTGATGATTTACGCCGAATGCCTCTTGAAAAACGATCAGTCCCGGGTGTGAGCCCGGCGCCTTCGGCGTCGCAACGTAGGCAGCCATTCGAGTCCCATCTGAAACCGCTAACTCCACTTTCTCATTTATGATTTCCCTTCGATCCATAGCGAAAAACCTATTCGGCCCTGCACACTAGTCGAAAAGCACTCTCTAGATGTCGACCTGTTTAGTGTCGCACAAAGTTGTGCTGTGAGCGGCGTCACGGACAGCCATCCCTGAAAATGCTACATTATTGATTTTATGTCCGCGCCCAATTCTCATTTCGTCCGCGCCTGCAAATCGCAGCCAGTCGAGCGAACTCCGGTCTGGTTCATGCGCCAGGCCGGACGCTACATGAAGGAGTATCGCGCCGTTCGCAAGCAGCATTCGCTGCTCGAAATCTGCAAGAAGCCGGAACTCGCCGCGGAAGTTACGATTACCGCGGCTGAGTTTCTCGGTGTGGACGCAGCTATCATCTTTGCCGATCTTTTGCTTCCCCTAGAAGTCATGGGACTTGCCTTTCACTTTGCCGCCGGCGAGGGCCCGGTAATCGGCAAGCCCGTGCGCACGGGCGAAGACGTAGCTCAACTTCGCACCGATCGGGCCGCTGAACTCGGTTACGTTGCTGAAGCAGTGAGCCTCGTGGCCAAGCATTTCGGCACAAACCTGCCGGTGATTGGTTTCTGTGGCGCTCCCTTCACTCTTGCCAGCTACATGATCGAAGGCGGCGGATCGCGGCATTATCTCCACACAAAGAAGGTGATGTATAACTCGCTCGCTGCTTGGGATGAGCTCATGTGCAAGCTGGTCGACGTGACTGCAGAATATTCCGCCGCACAGGTCCGCGCCGGCGCCGATGTGATTCAGATTTTCGACAGCTGGGTAGGATGCCTGAGCGTGGAGGACTATCGCAGTTACGTCCTGCCCCACGTTACAAAGCTGGTGAAGCGTCTGCAAAAAACCGGTGCGCCCGTTATTTATTTCGGAACCGACAGCGCCACGTTGCTCCCCGCCATGAACGAAAGCGGAGCCGATGTGATCGGCCTCGATTGGCGCATTCCCCTCGACCAGGGCTGGAGCGCGCTCGAGCATCGCTGCGCCGTGCAGGGCAATCTCGATCCGGTGCTGCTCTTTGCCGATTGGAAGGAATTGAAGTCGCGGGCCGAACAAATTCTGGATCTAGCTGGTGGAAGACCGGGCCACATCTTCAATCTCGGTCACGGCATTTTGCCCGAGACGCCGGTTGAAAATGTTAAGAACCTGGCGCGGCTGGTGCAGGAATATTCTCCCGCCCATGCGCCCGAAGCGAACCGGAAACCGAAAACCGGAAGCCGGGTTTCATGATTCGGGTTGCGATTATTGGCGGCGGCATTTCCGGTCTTGCCGCAGCGTTTACCCTCGAAGAACACCGCCGCGCCGGGGCCGTCGAATATACCCTCTATGAATCTTCCTCGCACCTCGGCGGCGTGCTCCGCACCGAGCACATTCAAGGCTGCATTGTCGAAGCTGGTCCGGATTCTTTCATCAGCGAAAAACCATGGGCTGCCGATCTGTGTCGTGCGCTCGGCCTGGGCGATCAGCTGATCGGCTCGAATGACGCCGATCGCAAAACCTATATCCTGGTTCGTGGCCGGCTCATCCCCATGCCTGATGGACTGATGTTCATGGTCCCCACCAAAATTCTGCCGACCGGCTTGTCTCCGCTTTTTTCCTGGGGCACAAAGCTGCGCATGGCGCGTGAGTTCTTCCATCCGCCGCACACTGCCAACGGCGACGAAAGCGTGGCCTCGATGGTCGACCGCCATTACGGCGCCGAAATGGTCGACCGGCTTGCCGACCCGCTGCTTTCCGGCGTCTACGGAGGCGAAGCCGCCAACCTCAGCGTGCGCGCCGTTCTGCC
>JASHTD010000546.1 GCA_030040725.1 Candidatus Sulfotelmatobacter sp.
TGCCGGTCTACACGCACATCCGGAGCGCGGGACGGGTCGAGCCCGGTTCGTCTATCGAGGCGGTCAGCGAAGTGATTGGAGCTGCGGCTGTGACCGGAGGGGCGCTGCACATTGTGCATATCAACAGCAGTTGTCTGCGCGACTCCCTGGAGTGTCTTTCCATGGTGGCGGGCGCACGCGCCCGCGGTCTCGATGTCACCACTGAGGCTTATCCTTATATCCCGGGCATAACTCCCATCAATTCGGCACTTTTTAATCCGGGCTGGCAGGAGAAACTTGGAATCAGCTATAGCGATCTGGTGCTTCCAGATACCGGCGAACATCTCACAAAGGAGCGCTTCGAGGATCTGCACAATTCCAGCACGACGCACTGGGTACTGGTTTACGCCAACACGCGGGAAATTGTGGATCAGGTCATTCCCAATCCTCTGGTGATGATCGCCAGCGATGGCGTAGTGGGTCATCCGCGCAATGCCGGAACTTACTCGCGGGTGATCGCAGAATACGTCCGCGAAAAGGGAACACTTACCCTCATGGATGCGATTCGCAAAATGACTTTGATGCCCGCGGAGATGCTGGAGCGCTCGACTGCCGCGGCGCGTTACAAAGGCAGATTGCAGGAGGGATGCGACGCGGACATTGTGATCTTTGATGCGGCCACGATTCGCGATCTTGCTACTTTCCAAAAGCCCATGGAGCCGAGCGAAGGCGTCCGATATCTGCTCGTAGGAGGAACCCTGGTGGTTGACGAAGGGAAAATTGTAGCGGACGTATTTCCGGGACACGCTCTAGTGGGGCCGGGAAAGCCGGGATTGGCTTTCGTGCGGTAACGTGGGGGCGTTAAGAAAGTCGCTCGGAAGCGGCCGGTATCGCGTGTAAGTCGCTTTCAGCTTTTCCGCGCGAAGGCAAAACCGAGGTGCTTATCGGTTCCGGCGAAGGTTGCGGCTAAACCGCGACATCGTAATGTTTCTCGGGCGGGGGTTGCTGGAATTGTGCGGATTGAGAAGGAAGCGCTGCAGTAGTCGAGAGACGAGTGATAGACGAGCGACCAAGCTGGCTGCGACGAAGAAGGGAGAAGCGATACTCAAAGCCGGCTTTCAGAATTCCCCTCACGGAAGCCACGTTGCCTGCCCCTCCGAAAATCCAGGCCGTTCTGCCTTGCTGTCGCAGCCGGGCGGCCACCTGGCGAATTGCGGTTGAGTAGTAGCCGTGCGCACGGTTCGCAGCGGGGGTCCAGCAGTCGAAGACCATGGCAGCGCCGGGCGCTGAATGATCGAGAGAATGATCGATTTCAGACAGATGGAAACCGGCGTAGTCGCTTACCCACAGAAAATGCACTGGCCTGCCCCCTTCATTTTGCAAGACGAACCCCGAATGCCCTGACTCGGCCAGTCGCCTGGCGCTGCGCATCAGATAGCTTAGCGTCTGGGTATCGCCGGCGTTCAGGATGGACGCCTCGACGACCTGCTCGCGGGTCAACGGCGAAAGCTGAATGTGCACATCATCAGAAACTTGAGTTTCAACAGCTTCAAACAATAGTACTTCGTCACGGGATGCAAAACATCTCGAGGCGTTGCGAATCGCTTGCCGAGCCGTCTCAATCAATCCGACTTCATCGATACGACCCTCCGCTGCCTTGCAAAACGCCCTCGCGGCACGAGATTTGCTTGCGAGTTGGGGAAAGCGTGTGGCCAGGCCCGTAAGTTTCTGGCGGCCCATAGCCATCACATGCCGCGTGAAACCCCGAGAAAGATGAACGTAGCGGGTCTGCCGCATACTGTTGGCGAAACGCTCTTTGTAAGGTTCGTCTCCGAGGCCAAGATCGAATCTGCGCAGAGACGTGTCTCTGGCGCCTTCCTCAACCAGAAGACGCAGGAGACAGGATCCCGGCGATGCATGCTCATATTCCATCCGAAACGCCGGCAGATACCAAAACCAACTGCTTAGAAACCTGAAGCCATAATTCCACGCAATCGCCTGCCCATCGATTTCCAGTTGACTGATCTTCAGCCAACCGGCGTGCGATAGAAGATCGCTCAACTGGCGCAAGAAGGCGCGGCGCTCTGGCCCCACTAGCGGGCTGACGCGGTCACTGGCGAGAAAACGGAAGATATGAGCGGAAACGATCGATTCCAGGCCCTTCGCTATCTGGGCGGGTTCGACGAGGTGAATTAGCTTCACGCTCCCGAGGTTTGTAAGCCTCTTCAAAGCCCGTTTCTCCCGGCTCTTGCTGGCCATTGTCTGGACAAGGGCCTTGCGTTCTTCGTCGTTTCCAAGTTGCACCACGCCGCAATTGTAGGCAGGGCGTGAGCTGAGGTAGAACCGTCCCGAACCGGCAACCTCGGGAAGATCCCGCAGGGTGGCTGAATCCGATGGGATGCTGGCAAGAATCAAATCGGGGAGACCGAGTTTCTTGATTTCCTGTAATAGGGCGTACAGAACGGCTCGGCGCTTTGCCGGAGCGCTTACCAGGTCGCAATAATCTGCTGTACTCGAGTTTAGAAAAAAGGCTGTTCGCGGTGCGCTGGCATCGACAGCCAGGGCGGCGCCTCCAATCAGTTGCTCCGACTCATGCACGAGAAAAAGTAACGGGGACAGGCGGCCCCGAAAGCCACGACTAGCGGCCAAGGCCCATTCATAAGTGAAGAACACTTCTGGATTGTCCATGGCCAGCACCAGGGCATTCCAGGCTTTACAAAGATCGGGGTCGTCCGGCACTTCCCGTAGAACGGTTACGCGCACAGATTTAGGCTTCCCGAGCCAGAAACTGACAGACGTGGTGTACAAGGATGCCGCATTCCTGAATGAGAAGCAACAGCATCGATTCTAACCTCCCACAGCACGTTGCAAGCGCGCGTGAAACCCACTCAAGTGGGCAGCGAATTCCGGAAGTGTGGTACGCAGGCTCGTGTGAATTCGAGGAAGTGAAAACGCGCTCTGCGGCCCGACAGTCGAATATTCAACATTGAGGAATGCACAGGAAAAACCCGCTTCTCGCGCCAGGTGCATCTCTCGTTCTCCCACAGTAGCGGGATTGCCGAAGGGATAAGCGAATGCCCAGACCGGGCTTTCCACGGCACGTTCCAGCTCGATTTTGCTTTGGCAAATCTCGTGGCGGGCGAATTCGTGGTTACACATGGATAGAACGGGATGGGTCATGGTATGGGCTCCGATGCTGACTCCATCGCGTGCCAACTGCTTTAATTCAGTAAGGCTCAAGAGTCGCCATCGTTTCTCGGAATGAAAAGCCGGTAGTGGCTCGCGATAACTGCGCATCAGGGCCATCCAATCTGCGCGGGATTTTGCATCCAGTCGAGACGCTTTTTGTACAGTACTCCACCAGATGGCCTGAAAATTATATGGATCCGGGATCGGATCATCCGGTGCTACAGGAAGCTGCAAATCCGGTTCGCTCAACGGCCTGATTTGCATGAGTTGGTATAGTTCCTCATACCAAAGCATGCCGGGATTGTTGCTGCAGGAGGCGCCGGTCACGAAGAAAAGGCATCTCACATTCTCGCTAAGTAACACGGGAAGCATGTCTGTCAGCGTATTGACCAAGCCATCATCGCAGGTCAACAAGACCGTGCGTGACGGAAGTGGCGTGCCGCTTTCCATGGCGACGCGAAAGTCTTCGGGGTGGATGACGGTATAGTGGGCTTTTAAGAATTGCAGTTGCTTTCGAAAGACTTCCGGCCGCACCAGATTTCCGTCGAGAAATGGATCGAGAGGCGAGTGATCGGAAGGAATCAGGCCATGATAGTTCACGACTCCGTAACCACCGGGCGGCGTGATGCGATTGAGCCATCCGCTGTGATGCAAGGCAGGATAGACCGCATGTTTGAGCAATGGACTAACGAAACGCATGCCGTGATTGCGACAACTGGATCCCCATTGTAGCAACCGAAGATATCGCTTTGGCCGACTGGGCCGGTTTCAAATTTTCAAAAGTCGCTCCCGGCGAGAGCATAATTTGCCGCCTTGAATCCTTGAGACTTTGCAACCGACCCCGTTTGTCTTTTACCCCGTTCCCGGCGTATATTAAGAAATTGAAAACTGTTGTGTAGTACCGGCATTTGGCGAAGCACACCAGTGGGCGCAAGCCCACTTTTTCGTTGCGGAGTAATCCGCCGGGACTTCGACCATTTGCAAGTGGTTGGATAAATGCCACTTGAGCTTGATCGCGTGCGTGAGATTGCAGATCGGATAGCGGCCTCGATCGGGCTTGAGGTGCTGGAAGTTGAGTTGCGCGGAAGCGGTCCGGCACGAATGCTGCGGGTTTTTTTAGACAAGCCCGGGGCGTCGGGCGGCGATCCACTGGCCGGAGTGACGCATGGCGATTGCGCCAACTTCAGCCGTGAGTTTGGCACGATCCTCGATGTAGAAGACGCGGTGCCGGGTAGTTACACGTTGGAAGTGTCGTCTCCCGGGCTGGATCGCAGGCTGACTAAGGCGGCTGATTTTGAGCGCTTTACCGGAAGCCGCATGAAGGTGACAACGAGAACTCCGGTGAGCAATAACCGGCATTTCGAGGGTCGGCTAGAAAGTTTTCGCGACGGTCGTTTGACGCTGGATCTGAGCGACGCAAGTAAGAAGTCGCGCAAGAAAATGGGCGCGGCAGTTAGCAACGCGCAGAAGATTGAAATTGAATTCGCCAATGTTGAAAAGGCGAATTTAGTGCCGGAAATCTAGGAGATTGGGTAATTGAGTAATTTTGTAATTGGTTACTTGAAAGTGGCGGCTTTGATTTTAGGGTTTCAATTACCAAATTACTAAATTGGGTTCTTATGGCGAGTGAGCTCTACAACACGATCGACGCGCTGAGCCGGGAAAAGGGAATCGACCCGCAAATTGTAGTGACGGCGGTGGAAGACGCCATCGTGATGGCGACCCGCAAGTACTACAAGACGCAGGAAACCCTGCGCGCCGAACTCGACCGCGAAACGGGGAAGATCAATGCCTATGCCGTGAGGACTGTGGTCGAAACGCCGGAGCAGGTGGAAGATCCGTTGCTGCAGATCGCCCTCGAAGATGCACGCAAGGCGGATCCCAGCCTGGAAATTGGTGGAGAACTGCGCATTCCTAAAGCTACGGAAGGAATTCTCGGGCGAATTGCCGCGCAACTGGCCAAGCAGGTAATCTTCCAGAAGGTGCGCGAGGCTGAGCGCGACACGGTTTACAACGAGTACATCGGACGCGTCGGCGAAGTGGTGAACGCGACCGTGAAGCGCATCGAAGGTCCGGATGTAATTTTCGACATCGGGAAAGCGGAAGCGCGTATGCCGCGCAAAGAGCAATCGCGGCTGGAGTCGTTCGCCATCGGCGAGCGCGTGCGCGTTGTGATTGCGCGTGTGGAAAAAGCGTCGAAAGGCCCCGGCGTTGTGGTTTCCCGTGCTATCCCGGAACTTGTGCAGCATTTATTTCAAACCGAAGTTCCAGAAATTTATGACGGCACGGTGGTGATTCGCGCCGTGGCGCGCGAAGCCGGCGAACGCACCAAGATTGCGGTGATGTCGAAGGACAAAGATGTTGATGCCGTTGGCGCCTGTGTGGGTATGAAGGGCATGCGGGTGCAGTCGATCATTCGCGAGTTGCACGGCGAAAAAATCGACATCATTGAATACCACGAAGACCCCGTCACCTTTGCCGAAAAAGCTTTGCAGCCCGCCAAAGTGAGCAAAGTCACGGTGGTTGATGCCGCAGGAAAGCATCTCGAAGTGGTGGTCGACGACAGCCAGTTGTCTCTTGCCATCGGCAAGAAAGGGCAGAACGTCCGGCTGGCGGCCAAACTGCTGGGCTGGAAGATCGACATCAAGAGCGAAGAGGAGAAGCGCCAGGAGGTGGAGCAGCAGATGTCGGCGATGGCTCCGCAGACGGCTACTCCGCTGGAGACTGTTCCGGGCCTGGGCGAAGGGTTGGTTGAGAAGCTGGGTGAGGCCGGCATTACGACCGTTGAAGCTCTCGCCGATATGACGCCCGAGCAACTGGAAGCGATTGAAGGCATTGGGCCAAAGACGGTGGAAAAAATCAGCCTGGCAGTGAATAATTACTTCGCCAGCCTGGAGCCTGGGATTGCGGCAGAAGGCGAGGCGGGCGCGGAGGCTGAGCCAGCGGAACAATCTTCGGCTGCGGGAGACGAAGCCGCGACAGAAGCTGACGCCGGCGAGAGTACTACGGCGGGCGAGTCTGAACTTCCTCAGGAACAGGCATCATCAGGCGAATCCGCCAGCGAGGCTCGCGCATCCACAGCGGATGAATCTGAAGAGCAGGCGGGGCAGTCCGATGAGCAGCCTGCGGCAGAAGCGGAATCGACTTCTGAAACCAGAGAATAGTTATGGTCCGCTTGCACCGGTTCAACGAAGCAGGACCTAAGAAAATGACTCCGTGAGGTCGCGATGAAGACCTAACTACAACGCGGAGAAACGAAAGGCCGGATGAGTAAGGTTCGCATCAACGATCTTGCCCGAGAACTGGAAGTCAAGAGCAAAGCCATTCTCGATGCGCTTCCGCTGGTCGGGGTCACCGAGAAAAAGACGCACTCCAGTTCCCTGGAAGAACACGAAGCAGAGAAAGTACGCTCGTACCTGCGCTCTGCGGCCGAAGGTTCCGGTTGGGCCGGAAAAGCCTCCTCACGCCAATCTCGCGGCGAAGAAGAAATCAAAACCAAGATTGATTTATCCAACATTTCCCGCCCCGGGGATGTGTTGAAGGCGATCACGCAGAAAAAGGAAGCTGCCGCGCCGTCCGTTGCGCCAGTTCCGCCGCGTCCGGCAGTTCCCTCGCCATCGCATCTGCCGGAGAAACCCTTGGCGCCTGCTGCCGCCGCGAGTCGTCCAACAGCTGTTGCACCTCCGGCTCAAAAGCCGGCGGCAGCGCCGCCCGTGAGCGCCACGGTGGCCGCTCCTGTTGGGCCCTCTCGGCCGCCGGTTGTGCCGCCTGCCGCATCAACTCCGGTCGCCGCCCCGCCGGTGCGTCCGCTGACGCCTCCGCCAGGTGCGCAAGCTCCGCTGGCCGCACAGATAACGCAGGCAGCGCCTCCATCGGTTTCCGCCGCGCCTCCGGCAACCAGCGTGACCGCGCCTGCGGCTCCGTCATCCCCGGCGCCGCGCATGATTGTTCCCCAGACTGGACCGCGGCCGGTCTATAAAGCTCCAGTGCGGCCCTCTGCTCCGCCCGTGCAACCCGGAGTTCCCATCGGCGGCGTACGTCCCACGCCCGGCCGTCCCGTTCCCGGCCAGCCGATTTTTCAGCGTCGCCCGCCGGCGGCGAATGTTGCCGCTCCCGCGTCACGTCCGTTGCGGCCGGGAGAGCGCCGGCCCATGCATCCTACGCGGCAAGCTCCCGTGGGTGCGCGCCCGCTTGGCGTTGGACCAGCACTACCGCCTCCCGGAACGACCAGGCCGGGTAGCCGTCCCGGTGCTCCGGCGCGGCGACCGGGCCAGCGCTATGTTCCTCGCGGCGTAAAAGAAGGCCCGATGAAGGGCTACACGCCGCCGCCGCGCATGGTGGTATCGAACGAGCCGCTGCCTATTACGCGCAGCATCACCATCACGGAAGGAATCAGCGTAAAAGACCTCGCAGAGAAGCTGGACATTCGCGCCAAGGATTTGATCTCGCGACTCCTGGCTCGCGGTGTCTTTGCGACCATCAATCAGACGCTCGACGCCGAACTCGCAAGTGAAATGGCCCGTTTCTTCGGGGCCGATACCAATGTCATTACGTTTGAAGAGCAGACCGCGAAGGAAATAGATGCTGCGGCGGCGGCGGAAGAGTCTGCGCCGGAAACCGGCGTTCGCCCACCCGTGGTCACCATCATGGGCCACGTCGATCATGGCAAGACTACTTTGCTCGATGCGATCCGCCTGACTAATGTGGCGGAAGGCGAAGCCGGTGGCATTACGCAGCACATCGGCGCCTACAAGGTTCGCATCACCGATAACGCGTCGCCAGCCTTCGGACGCGAGATTGTGTTCCTCGACACCCCCGGCCATGAGGCCTTTACCCGCATGCGGTCGCGCGGAGCGAAAGCCACCGACATCGTCGTGCTGGTGGTTGCCGCCGACGATGGCGTGATGCCGCAAACGCTGGAAGCTATCGATCACGCGCACGCCGCCGAAGTGCCCATCATCGTTGCAGTGAACAAAATTGATAAGCCCGACGCTCTACCCGATCGCGTCAAGAAGCAGCTTGCCGACCGCGGGCTGGTTCCGGAAGAGTGGGGCGGGAAAACGGTTTTCGTCGACGTTTCGGCCAAGCAGAAAACGAATCTGAACCTTCTGTTGGAAATGATTTGCCTGGTTGCGGATCTCGCCGAGTTGAAGGCCACGCCCGAGCGCGCCGCAACCGGTGTGGTGCTGGAGGCGAAACTCGATCGAGGCCGCGGTCCGGTCGCCACGGTTCTGGTGCAAAATGGCACTCTGAACGCCGGCGATAATTTTGTGGTCGGCAACGTTTACGGCAAGGTGCGCGCGATGTTTGATGATCGTGGCGCGCAACTGGAGACCGCGCCGCCGTCGACGCCTGTCGAAATTATCGGCATTGAGGCGCTGCCGCAGGCCGGCGATCAGTTTGTAGTTGTCGCCGACCGTGATAAGGCTCGCGGCATCTCCGAATATCGCGAACAGAAATCGCGCGAAGCAGCCCTAGCCAAGAGTTCGCGCGTGTCGCTGGAAGGCTTGGCCGAACAGATCAAATCCGCGGGCACCAAGGAACTGAATGTCATTCTCAAGGGCGACGTGCAGGGGTCGGTGGAAGTCATCACCGATCTGCTGAGCAAGCTCTCGAACGACAAGGTCCGCCTGAAACTGCTGCGGTCGGGCGTGGGCGCGATCACCGAAACCGATGTTTTGCTGGCCTCCGCGTCGAATGCCATCATCATCGGTTTCAACGTGCGTCCGGAACGTAAGGCGCAGGAACTAGCCGAACAGGAGAAAGTAGACATCCGGTTGCACTCGATCATTTACGAACTGCAGGATGAGATCAAGCGCGCCATGACCGGCCTGCTCGAACCGACGTTCAAGGAACACTACCAGGGCCGTGCACAGGTGTTGAACGTCTTCCGCATTCCGAAAGTCGGTACAGTTGCCGGGTGCCGCGTGGCCGACGGGCTGATCAAACGCGACTCCGAAGTGCGACTGCTGCGCGACAACGTGCAGATATTCAAAGGCAAAGTCGGATCGCTGCGCCGCTTCAAAGACGATGCCAAGGAAGTCACGAACGGCATGGAGTGTGGCATCTCCATATCTAATTATGGAGACATCAAGATTGGCGACGTGATCGAAGCCTTTGCCACCGAGAGAATTGCGGCGGAAGTGATTGCGTAAAGAGTGGCTAGTGGCCAGTGTTTAGTCGCCAGTCTTTTGGGAACTGACTACCAGCCACTGACCACTGATGATCGCCTTTCTCACCCTCGAACTCCACATCGAAGCCGCGCAATCGCTCAAAGATAAACGCCAGGTTGTGCGCAGCCTGAAAGACCGTCTGCGCGCCAGCTTTAACGTATCTGTCGCCGAACTTGAGGCCAGCGACCTGTGGAACCGCGCCACTATCGGCGTGGTTAGCATTTCTGACTCGCGCGATTATCTGGATGGATTGATGAAGAACGTCGAGCGGCAGGCAACGCGTATTGCGAATAACCATGGGGCGGAGATCGCGGATTCGTTTGTGGAATATCTCTAGAGGCTTCCCATCCCCTTGTTACCTCTGTACTTATCACCCTCATCGATTTTTGGGCGACAATAGCACTCCTGGCCAACACTGGCAGCCAATTTTCTGATATTCTCATGCGTTTTACTTCGGGGTGAACGTTGGAAAAGCGTGGGGTCAAGCATCATCGGGGAAGGCTGGGCGAAGCCTTGCGCGAGGAGATTGAGACCCTGGTCGAGGGAGAACTAGCCGATCCGCGTATTGGTCTGGTTGGCGTGACTGCCGTGCATCTGGCCGAGGATGGCCGCTCGGCGCAAGTGCTGGTGGATGTAGAGGGAGACGACCGCGAAGCTGACCAAAGCATCGAAGGCTTGCTTGCGGCCAAAGAATATATAAGGCACGAACTGGCCGCGCGTTTGCGTCTGCGACGCGCTCCGGAATTGTATTTTCGACTGGACCGCTCGGAGCGGGAAAAAGCGCGGGTGGAAGAATTGCTGGCTCGCGCGAAGAAGCGAGCGAAATCGATTTCGAGTGCGACTCAGAAAAAGGCATAGCAATGCTGCAGGAAGTTCTTCAGCAAATCGAGCAGCGCGAGCGCTTCGTGCTCACTTCGCACGCCCGGCCAGATGGCGATGCTGTAGGGTCGGTGCTGGCCTGCTGCCAGGTATTGCGCGCCATGGGAAAGCGAGCCGAAGTAGTGCTGCACGATGGCGTGCCGCGCATTTATCGCGCGTTGCCTTTCGCTGACCAGGTATTGAAGTCTGATCGCGTCACCGGAAACTACGACGCAGCGATCATACTGGAGTGCGACAGCATCCATCGCACTCGACTTGAAGGGCTGCAGGGTCGTTTTCTCATCAGCATTGATCACCATCTCAGCGGGCGTCCTTTTGCGCATGTCAACTGGATCGATCCACAGGCGGTGGCGACGGGGGAGATGGTCTTTCGCCTGGCGCGGGAAGCAGGAACTCCGTTCTCTCCGGAGATTGCAACCTGTCTTTACACCGCGCTGATGACCGATACCGGCTCGTTCATGTTTCAGGGGACGAACGAGCATACCTTCGCTCTGGCGCGCGAATTGGTGTTGGCCGGAGCCGATCCTTCCCATTGCGCGCGCAGTATTTATTTCGCGCATTCGGTGGCCAAGATGCGGTTGCTTGGCGAAGCACTCCGCAACCTCAACACCGATGGCCACATCGGCTGGGCGTGGGTTACGCAGGAACAAATGGATCGCTGCGATGCCAAGGAGGAAGATTGCGAAGGCCTGGTGAATTACGTGCTTTCGATTGGCGAAGTTGAAGTTGCGGCATTTCTGCGCGAGCTTCCCGACGGCCGTTTTCGCGTCAGCCTTCGCAGCAAGGGGCAGCTCAACGTCGCGGGAGTTGCCGAGCGCTTCGGCGGCGGCGGCCACGAGTGCGCCAGTGGCTGTTCGGTAGATGGCCCGCTTTCTCACGCAGTCGGGCAAATTCTGGAAATATTGCGGCGCGGTTCATCTGTGCAGTAGTCCGAGTAAACTCTTTTCAATGACAAATCGCACGCGCACGGATGCGCTCCTGCTGGCGGGGTTTTGCGCGTTCCTGTTTTTCTACGGTCTTGCCCAATTCGGACTGATCGGCGCCGACGAGCCGCGCTATGCCCAGGTGGCGCGCGAGATGTTGGGACGCCGTGACTGGATCACGCCCACGCTCGGTGGTCAGCCCTGG
>JASHTD010000547.1 GCA_030040725.1 Candidatus Sulfotelmatobacter sp.
TTCTTTGGCCGCAGTTGCTGGTCATGGCCGTCCTGGGAGCCATTTTGCTGACCGTTGCTGCCCTGCGATTTCACAAAGCGCTCGACTAACTCGCCAGAGCACTGTCCGAGAACAGGCTTTGAGAAATCCGTCATTCCACCGGGCAGGACCGATGAGTGTAACGGGGCTATAACGCCAATGAACATCCCGGATCTCGCTCGGGGCGAGTGGATATAATTTGGCCAGTCGCTCACGCAAAAGAGGAGGCAGTCATGCAGCGATTTGTCTTTGCTATCTGTTCGATCGTGGTGGCGACGACGACCGCGGTCCGTATGTCGGCGCAAGTCTACCCATACCGCGACGGGACTCCCGGCTTAACCGGATACCGCTCGGAGGTGATGGCCGAAGTCATGATTCAGGAAAGCGAGTTCGTTCGTCTGGCTGAGGCAATCCCCGCCGAAAAGTACACCTGGCGGCCTTCCCCGGAGGTGCGCACGATCGCCGAGGTTTTTCTGCACGCCAGCGCTGCCAACTACAACCTCTACAAACTCGTCGGTACTCCCACTCCGCCTGGGGTCGACACGAAAACCCTGGAGCTGTCCACCACCGACAAAGCAAAAGTCATAGCCACGCTCAAGGCTTCGTACGCACATGCCGAGGCAGCCATTCGCGCCATGCCCGACTCGGACCTGAAGACTCTCGCCTGGAACGGAGGGAGGATTACCGAACGTGGCGTACTGCTCTTCATCGTGCAGCACATTGCGCAGCACCTGGGACAACAGATCGCCTACGCCCGCTCGATAGGCGTCGTCCCGCCGTGGACGCTGGACCCGCCACGGAAGGATTAGTTCTAAACCATTGGCAACTGTCAGACTGGTGCAACCAGGACTTTTCGCCAACCATCTGCCCGGCGCAGAGCGACGGTTGCAAGCATCACTTCTTATCAATCTGGAGAAACTCGACTGGGGCTCCATTCTCGACAATAAAAGCGACGGTCACGCCCGGCGAGGGTGAGTTGGGCGCAATCAGTATTTCTTTTCCGGCGATTTCAGCGGAGAGATCGTCCACTTCGAAGGCGACATGCGGAACATTACGCACAAGTTCCGGGACCGGCGCTTCCGCTTCGAAGCGCATCCACTCGATTCCGTAGGCGCTCGTTTCATATCCCGACACGAAGGTCGCATAGCCCTTGACCAGGCGTTCCCCTTCCCGACGCTCAGTGGTGGGAATTCCGATGTGATGGTACCGCCTGGTGGAAGCACCTGGTGACTGTTTCACGTGAATGAGTTTAGCCCATGGCGGCACCTGTTTCTATCAGTTTCTCAAAACAGGCGGCGACGCTCATTGAGATTTGCGACTGGCATTTTGAAATGAAATCGGGATGTTTTTGCCAATTGACACTCTATCTCGGCCGGCTCGAGCCATTAAATGACGGGGATAGCGACAGAGGGCGCGAGAATCCGGACACTCCGGTGGAACGCCGCAAGGAGAGAATTCGAACCCGGTGCTAGCAGGGGTACGAACCTACAACGTAGTCCTCCAGTTCGTGAATGACTTCCTCCTGCTCCGAGATGATCCATTTCACAACATCGCCCAGTGAGACCACTCCTACGACAGCATCATTTTCCATGACCGGAAGATGTCGAAAGCGATGTTCGGTCATGATCGCCAAGCATTCGTCGACAGGCCTCCATGGGTTGACGGAAACCACGGCGGTGGTCATGATTTCGCGAACCAGAATGTCCTTCGACACATGTCCTTGCAGCACAACTTTGCGGGCATAGTCGCGCTCCGAGATTATCCCAAGGAGTTGGTTGTCGGACATGACCATTAAAGCGCCGACTCCGTATTCGGCCATCTTCTTAATAGCCTCATACACAGTTTGATCGGGAGATATGGAAAGAATTCGATTCTCGCGCTTGTTTTCCAAGACCCTGGCAATCGTGTGGGTGAGCTTCATAAGAACCCCCTTACGAGACGTGGCTTATTGGGCGCATGCTAGCATTTTGGCCGCAATGAGGCGGTGATCGGACGCACACAACCGGTGTGATTAAGATCACTGATAGTGGGGTCGAGCGGAGTAGCTTTGCGCCTTCGAGCCGAGTTCAATGCTCATGAATGTCGGGTGCATACCTTCGCTAAGAAATCGGCATGAGGAAGACGTTCTCTTGTGTGGAAATGTCAGTTCGTGTAGCCAAGCGGCTACATTCATTGACCGCCGATGAGTGCTATCGGGATTTTTCGCCAATAATTGGATTGCTCCCGGTTAGCCGACCCTGCAATCGGTAAAGCCCGGATGACACGTAAACCTAGTTCTGGTTTCCACCCCCGTGGGTTTGACGGCAGATCTTGCAAAACGTCGGCGGCTCTGTGTTGTCCACGTGGTGTCGCACCGGTTTTAAAGTTTTAAGATAGGCAAACGTCGCGACAATATCCTCGTCCGTCATCCCTCGGTACACGTGCCAAGGCATGATCTGGTTGAGGCTCCGCGCCCCAACAAATCCTGTGCGGATCGCCTGAGTAAACATGGCTTGGTCGTAATAAGAAATCCCCGATGGGTCGGGAGTGATATTGGCGCTCGCCACGCGGCCCCAGGGTCCATCAAGAATGAATCCGCCGGCGAAGTCCATACCCGGCAGCGGTTGGCCATGTGCGTCCTGTGGCGTGTGACAATCTGCACATCCAGCGATTGTCACCAAGTATTTCCCACGCTTTTCGGAAGTCGAAACATCGGGTTCTGGCACAGGTGCGTCCAGTGGCTGCGGCACACTGCGGATCAAGTACTTCACCGGAAAAATCAGCTGCGTCGCCGGCCGCTGCTTGTGCACCGGCGGCAACGACCGAAGATAGACGATGATCGACGCCAGGTCTTCATCGGACAAGGCTCGGAAATCCGGGTACGGCATGAACGGAAACAGCGCCTGCCCATCGTGGCCAATGCCCTCACGGATGGAGCGAGCCAGTTGATCGTCGCTCCAGCTTCCCGCGCCCGTTTGCGGATCTGGAGTGATGTTCGGCGCATATACCTTTCCAGGAAAGCCCTTGAGGATGTTCATGTCCTGGCCCGCGCCGAGCGTGTTCAGCAGCACCGGCGCATCGTGCGCTGTCCAATCATGTTCAGCGTGGCACCCCATGCAATCCGCTACATTCATGACCAAGTACTCGCCGCGGGCTAAGCGTTCCGGCGTGCTCTGAAACTTCCGCAGCGTGAGAGCTCGTGTCTTTGGTCCGATGAACGGACGCCACCCGATCGTGAAGGTGATCCCCGCCGCCAAAACGACCGCCAGCACAGCCAACACCCACCCCAGCGTCTTTCTAAGTCTGTTCATTCTAGAAACCTCCTGGGCGGTGGAGCAGCGTGAAGCCGTGGCGACGCATGATCTCCGTGCCCGAATCTACGCCCCTAACGGATGTATTTCCAGTGAGATCGGAACGTTGGGAAAATTGTCGCTTGTTGAAACCGAGCGGTTTCGCTCAAACCAAACTGTATCCAAAATGCGCGGCCACATCTTTCGTCAGCGCGATGATATCAGCTCTTTCCTCCGCGCTGAAGTTAGGACGGTAATAGTCTGGCAGAGAAAGCTTGGAAATATATTTGGCACGAACGGGTGCGAAAGCATCGGGAGGAAGGCCGGTATGAGCGAGAATGCGATCGATGGTTTCTTCAGGCTCTACGCAGAGGTCCTCGTAGCGCACAACACAAACCGCGCGAGCCAGCTCAGGATCATGTTTCAGCTGGTCGATGACGAAGCCAAACACTGAAGCCCATTGAAGCGCGCGGGCGCGCGCTAGACGCCCCTCGTCGCGGCAGCGGCATATCTCCTTGGTGATCGCGTCATTCCCGATATTGACCGGAACGAAATTGGGCCCAAACTCATGGAATCCGGTAACCCTGTTCATTCTTATCAGACGCTTATCGTCGCGCGCCAAATCGGTAAAAAGTCGATCTTGCTTGACCACCGATGCAGCATGATCAACGGGATTGCGAA
>JASHTD010000548.1 GCA_030040725.1 Candidatus Sulfotelmatobacter sp.
AACAAAGTTGCAGGCAATATAGAGCGCGATTACCACCCCGGTTCCGAGCGCCAGCGATAGAGGCAGATTGCGGCTGGGATTTTTCACCTCGCCGGCTGTAAACGTCACGTTGTTCCAGGCGTCCGAAGAAAATAGCGACCCCGTCTGGGCGACGGCAATGATGGTGAGCGTACCCACCCAGACCATCGGCCCGCCGACTCCCACCTGCACCGCATGACGTGCACTCAGCGCGGCGTTATGCCAGAAATGTCCACTAAAGTTTGCCGCGAGTGCTTGGGCGTTTCGGCCAACTGCCAGGCCGAGGAACGCTAATCCGAGCAGTGCGCAAACCTTCGCTGCGGTGAACACATTTTGAATCATCGCTCCGGTTTTCAGCCCGAAGATGTTCACCACCGAGAGAAAAATGACGAGCAGAACTGCCACCAAATTCTGGGTATTCACGCCCACATCCATATTGCCCAGAACCATGGGGCCAATCGGGATCGGCGGAACTTTCCAGAGATGAAGAATCCAATGTGAAGAAGAAATAGACGGAAAGAACACTCCGAGAAACTTTCCGAAAGCCACGCCGACCGCAGCGATCGTACCGGTTTGAATCACTAGAAACAGAGTCCAGCCGTAAAGAAAGCCCCACAGCGGCCCGAGCGCTTCTCGCAGGTAAACGTACTGGCCGCCGGCACGAGGCATCATCGCGGCAAGTTCGCCGTAGCTGAGTGCCGCCACAATGGTCATGAATCCGGTAACCGCCCAGGCAGCGATCAGCAGCGCGGGCGAGTCCACCTCACGGGCGATTTCGCCGGAAACAATAAAGATGCCCGAGCCGATCATCGAGCCCATCACCAACATGGTGGCGCTGGTCAGGCCAAGTCCCTTGACCAGTTCGGTGTCCTGGTGACTATGAATTTCCCAGTCGGTTTTCGCGGCCGGCTGTGTTGTCGGTGTGCTCAGGGATGGCTCCTTAATAAGTAGCTGCCTGCCGTCGGCGGCTGACACTGCTTCCAATTGTCATCCTGAGCGAAGGATCTATGCATCGTGCCCGCGCCGGCAAAATGCATAGGTCCTTCCCGGCAGCAAACGCCGCTCAGGATGACAAAGCGTATTGGCAGCAGTAGCGAACGTCCAAACGACCGTCGCTTGAGAACTTTACCTCAGAATGCGCAAAAATTCCTCTGCTGATTTGCCTGGGTCTCTTAACAAGTCGGATATCACCGCCACCGAGTCAGCTCCGGCTTCAATTACTGACGCGGCGTTGGCCTGTGTGATCCCACCTATGGCCACCAACGGCTTGCGAGTCAATTGTCTTGCGCGGCGAACGCCTTCCAGGCCGATAACCGGATCAGGCTTTTCCTTGCTTGACGTTGCGAAAACCGGTCCGACAGCAAGATAATCCGCCGAGGTTTGATCGGCTTCAGCGAGCTGCTCAGGATTATGGGTGGAAACCCCGAGCCAGCGATCGGGACCAATGATCTTGCGGACAGATTCGGGCAGGAGGTCGTCCTGACCGACGTGCACGCCATCGAAGTCGGCGGCGAGGCATAGGTCAGCGCGATCATTCATGATCAGGCGGATGGAGTTCGGGAGGTGGGTGCCCCACCCTTCGCGGTTTTCGAAGGGTGGGAATGAACGCGGTTGCCCCATCCTGGTTGCGTTCTGTGCGACAGGGTGGAAACTTTGACCTTGGCGGGTGCCCCATCCTAACGCGGGGTGCCCAATGTCTCGCTTCTTTTGCGAGACGTGGGAATCGAGGCGTCTCCTCAACTCCAGCGTCTGCTCCAGCATCTGACGCGCGTTCCCGGATTTATTGCGGTACTGGATGAGCGTCACGCCGGCAGACGCGAGTTCCTCGGCCGCGGCGAACAAGGCTTCCCCGCTCGAAAAATAAGCTGGGTCGAGAATGGCATAGAGACGGGGAACTTGCACCATGCGTCGCTAAGTCTATCTGCTTTGCGAAACGCTCACCACAACGCAAACGCCGGGCGATCATTGTGACACTCGACTATCGAGATAACTCGCAAATCCAGTTCACTTCCCAGGTCTTGCCTCCGTCCGGCGAAAAAGATTGCTCCATGCGCGCCGACTTAGGCGAGATGTTCAGCCACACATAGCGCACGAGGATAGCTCGGCCTTTGATATCCTCCTGATCAAAAAATTTACCGCGATTCCCAGTAAACGATCCGACTACGGGCGGCAGGCTAAGAGTTCCATTGTCGAGGTCGACGAGATAGATGCTCCACTGCCGGGACGTAGGATTATAAAGCCGGAGCGTCTGCCCCTTGATGTGCAGTTTCTTGTCCGTGCTCCACACTTCAAATTGCTCGAAATTGGCATCGCTGTCGAGAAGCTTATGGTGGTTGGAAATGCCGTCGTATTCAACCCAGACATTGGAGTTGTTGAGCCGGTCCGGCAATCGGCGGACGTGAGCCTTCCAGTCGCCGATCAGAAAATCAAAGTCGTGCGAGCCATCGCGCTGTGGAAGCAGGGCAGGGTTTTCGGCGGTCTGCGCCGTTTGCGCGGTTTGCCCATAAAGTGGAATGGAGAGTATTACGCCGAGACTAAGCAGTAAAAGCAAAACGATCTCTCTGAATTTCATCTTGGTTGAATCCTTTCAGAGATCAGATGCGACAGAAACCGTTTCGTTAGCAAAAGGAAGGTATCAAGACCACGTTCAATTCTCCGGAATGATCAGAAGCGCGAACGGTGTTCCACCGAACATCACGAAAGGCTTGTGGGTATCCGGATCTGTTTGCCCCGATGGAAACCCGATGAGTCCGCTGGACCCACGCATCTCCCTGCTTGCGCACCGAAGCTCCGTCACAGCTTTCAAAAGTCTCTTGGCTCGCATCGCTTCAAGGTTTTATATACCCGTCATCCTCCGACGGCCGCGCTCCAGAATCTCCCTTGGAAACGGGCAGGCCTTGTGCGTCACGCGGTCCAGGTGAACCGCCGTCAGCATAGTAGTCGCCGCCACGGTCTGCGTTTCTTCATCTCGTATCTCATGATAGAAACGGATCACTCTTTCTCGTATCTCCAGAACCCTTGACCAAACCGTAATCAGATCCCCGGCAAAAAGCTCCTGCTTGTAGGTTGTGTCCTGCTGCACTCCGGCCATGCCTTTTTTATGGACACGCATATATGACGGAGTGACTCCGATCATGTGAAACAGGTGCCACGTAGCCTCATCGAATCTCGCGGTGTACCACATCACGTTCATGTGCTCCATGTGGTCGCAATGTGATGGGCGCACGACCCCACGAGCTGTCAGAACCAGGTTCTGCGTTGGACTTTCAGCTTTACGCGAGATCTTCGCTGTCCGATTCAACCTGAACCGCCGTTCTTCCTAAGGAACTTCTACTTCCCACTCTTCGCCAGAAATCTCTCAATGAATCCAGTGTCAAAGTTTCCCGCTCGGAAATCTGCATCGGCGAGAATCTTGCGGTGCAGCGGAATCGTTGTATACACCCCTTCGACGATGAACATTTCAAGCGCTCGCGACATGCGCGAAATGGCTTCGGCTCGATCCTTGCCGCGCACAACCAGCTTGGCGATCAGCGAATCGTAATAGGGCGGAATCACTCCCTCGGCATACAACGCGGTATCCACACGGACTCCGGTCCCTCCGGGGGGATTGAATGCCGTAATCTTCCCCGCCGATGGCGTGAATTTTTCCGGGTGCTCCGCATTAATCCGGCACTCGATCGAATGCCCGCGATGCACGATTGGGCCCATTAGAACTTCGCTCATGCGCGCGCCCGCAGCAATCATGATCTGGCTTTTCACCAGATCGACATCGGTCACCATCTCCGTCACCGGGTGCTCGACCTGGATGCGCGTGTTCATCTCGATGAAGTGCAGCCGCTTATCTTTGTCCATCAGGAACTCGATCGTCCCTGCGTTGGTATAACCGATTTCGCTAAGCGACTTGCACAGAACGCCACCGATCTTTTCCCGCAACTCCGGCGTCACTTGCGTCGAGGGCGATTCCTCCAGCAATTTCTGGTGCCGTCTCTGGATCGAGCACTCGCGCTCACCCAGGCTGATCACGCTGCCGTGCTCATCCGCTAAAATCTGAAACTCGATGTGGCGCGGATGTTCGACATACTTTTCCATGTACAGGTCGCCATTGCCGAAAGCGCCCGCGGCCTCCGACTGCGCGGCCTTGTACAATCCCGGCAGTTCCTCTGCGCTGCGCACGATGCGCATACCGCGTCCGCCGCCGCCTGCCGAGGCTTTTAAAATCACGGGAAAACCCACCTGCCGCGACCATTCGAGGGCTTCGTCTTCGGAAGCGACGATACCGTCGGAGCCGGGAAGAATAGGTACGCCGGCGCGCTTCATGGCAGCCCGCGCTTTCTCTTTTTCTCCCATTAGTCGTGTCACTTCCGGGCGCGGCCCGATGAACTTGATGGCGCTGGTTTCGCAGACTTCAGCAAAATTCGCGTTCTCCGCCAACAAGCCGTAGCCGGGATGCACCGCATCCACGTTGGCGATCTCTGCCGCGCTGATCACCGCCGGTATATTCAGATAGCTCTGCGCAAGTTGCGGAGGACCGATACAAATGGCTTCGTCGGCGAAGCGCACATGCAAAGAGTGCCGATCGGCTTCGCTGTAAATGGCCACGGTGCGCACACCCAGTTCCTTGCAGGCGCAAATAATGCGCAAGGCAATCTCTCCGCGATTGGCTATCAGAATCTTCTTGAACATGAATCTGCTTTTGGCTTCCAGTTCTAACTAAGTTTTTATGGGCGACGAGTATTTTTGATTTGTTTCGTATCAGGGCATGGCTTCAGCCATGCCGCGGAGTCGAAACCAATACAATCGGCTTTAGCCGCTGAGATGCGCGAGACAGCGGCTAAAGCCGATTCATCCTCACGGAGCGTGTCGGCATGCCTCAAGACATGCCCTGATACAAATCCATTCGGCGTGTCGAAAAGACATGCTGTCGTAAAAATCTCGCTACTTCGGCCGGATGGCAAACAACTCCTGTCCGTATTCGATCGGCTGCCCATTGCTCGCCATCTTCTTTACAATCTCGCCCGCCATATCCGACTCAATCTCGTTCAGAAGTTTCATCGCCTCGACGATGCAAAGCACCTGCCCCAACTCAACCACATCGCCGACTTTGACAAAGGGCGGCGCGCCCGGCGACGGCGCTTCATAAAACGTTCCCACAATCGGAGATTTCACGATGTGAAGATTTTCTTCTTGCGGCGGCGTGACCGCGGATGCACCCGCAGCATTGGGAGCAGGGGTAGATCCGATCTGCACTGCTGCTGTGGCCGGCGCCGCAGACACACCCCCATAGGGCGCCTCGCCGCGGCCCTGGACCATGGCCAGGTGACCCCGTTTTACCTTTACCTTGACGTCGCCACGCTCTAATTCGAACTCGGCAATGTCCTTTTCGATTAAGAACTCAATGAGTTCTTTCAGCTCTTTTTGATTCATTCGCGTACGGTGGGACTGCTGCCATCTTTACCGCGCCGAAACCAAGGCCGGAACCTTCCGGGGCATTCTCTCCGGACGAAGAACCCCGGGGCAATATAAGAAGACTAAACAGCCAAAAAATCCTTGCGAGTCGGAGTCAACACTTCGCAACCGCCTGCGCTGACGGCTACCATGTCCTCAATTCGAATTCCCCATTTGCCGGGGAAGTATACGCCGGGCTCAATGGTGATTACCATTCCGGGCTTCAGGATTTCCCCCTGTCCGGCAGCGACCCGGGGCGGTTCATGAATCTCCAGACCAACACCATGCCCAGTCGAATGAGTGAAGTACCGACCGAAGCCAGCCTTCGTTAATACTTTGCGCGCAGCCGCATCCACGTCTCCGACCGCTACACCGAGCCGAACTGCCTCGATGGCCGCCAGCTGCGCTTCCCGAACCGCCTCGTAAGCGCAGCGCGCTTGTTTCGATTCCTCGCCAACCCAGACGGTGCGCGTCTGGTCCGAACAATAACCAGCGAGTATAACACCGAAATCGCAGACTACGAATCCGCCGGGCGCAATGCACTGTTCGCTCGCTCTGCCATGCGGCAGCGCCGATCTCGCCCCCGAAGCGATGATAGTGGGAAATGACATGGCTTCCGCTCCGGCTCGCCGAGCCAGGTATTCCATTTCAGCCGCAACCTCAACTTCTTTCACTCCCGGCTTGATCACTTCCAGCGCCCGGTCGAATAAAGTCGCTCCCAGTTGCACCGCACCGCGAATGAGCTGCAATTCTTCTTCATCTTTTACCATGCGAGCACGCTCGACCAATGGAGGCGCGTTTCGCAGGCGCAGGCCAGAGGGCAGCAGATCGAGCAGACGCTTTCTTTCAGCAACGGTGAGGTGCTCGGCTTCGATTCCGAGATTCCAGCGCTTCCTATGTTGGCGAATCCATTCGCCAACCTCTTTCAGTACGGCATTTCGAGCAATGATGACCCTGGCGCCCTTTACCTCCTCCTGCGTCTGCCGCCGGTACCGGGAATCGGTGAAGAAGACCTTTTCCCGGTCTGAGATCAACAGAAAGCCGGCGCTGCCCGTGAATCCGCACAGATACCGGATACTGGGCAGATGGCTCACCAGCAGGGCATCGATCTTGGATTCGGCTAGTTGTTGCCGCAGATTCTTCTGGCGAAGCGAGAAGTTCATCGCTGCGAGTTTAGCAAACCCCGGCGGGAGGTCGTGAACCCGCGACCGGTCCGGGATCATCTATTATTCTCAACGATCCAGAAGTTCGCGCTATTCGAGAGACTTCTTCCGGAGAAAAATATGGCCGCTCAACCGACTCCCTTCATCTTCGATACGGCCAGTCACGCGTTTCCTAAGTTGACCGAAGAACAACTCAACCGCGTTCGCCCGCTAGGCACGCTGCGGAAGGTAAAGAAAGGCGAGATCCTTTTTGAGCCAGGCGACCGCAACATGCCATTTTTCGTACTGCTTTCTGGCAGTATGGAGGTTTTGCAGCCCGACATGCACGGCGAGCGTCTGGTTGTGACTCATGAAGCCGGCAATTTCACCGGAGAAATTACTTTAATTTCCGGGCGCACAGCCCTGATGCGCGGCCGGGTCAAGACTGACGGCGAATTTCTGCAGTTAAGCAGCGATGACGTGCGCACGCTGGTCGCGAGAGACGCCGAGTTGAGCGAGATTCTCATGCGCGCCTTCATCATTCGGCGCGTCATGCTGATCAATCGCAGCCAGGGTAACGCAATTCTGCTCGGTTCACGGCACTCGGCGCAGACTCTGCGCCTGCGCGAGTTTCTCATGCGCAATGGTCATCCGCACAGCTACGTCGATCTCGATACTGACGCCACTTCCCAGGAAATGCTCGATCACTTTCACGTCACCGTTGAAGATGTTCCGGTCGTCATCTGCAATAATCGCGATGTGCTGCGCAATCCATCCATCAAGGAGCTGGCGCGGTGCCTTGGACTGAACGAGAACATCACGGCAGCGGATGTGCGCGATGTGGTGGTGGTTGGCGCGGGGCCTTCGGGATTAGCCGCGGCGGTCTATGGGGCGTCGGAGGGCCTGGACGTGCTGGTGATCGAGTCTGAGTCTCCCGGCGGGCAAGCGGGATCAAGTTCCAGAATTGAGAACTATCTGGGCTTTCCTACGGGAATTACTGGACAGGAGTTGGCCGGACGCGCGGCCACGCAGGCGCGGAAATTTGGTGCCAAGGTTTTGATCGCGAACAACGTGACGACGCTGAATTGCGAGCGGCGCCCGTATGAGCTCAGTGTCGATTGCGGCAATGTGATTCGCGCGAAAACTGTGGTGATCGCCAGTGGCGCACAGTACAACAAGCCGCAGATGGAGAATCTGGCCAGGTTCGAGGGGCAAGGAGTGTATTACGGCGCGACCTATATTGAGGCGCAATTATGCGGCAAAGAGGACGTGATTGTGGTCGGGGGTGCGAACTCGGCGGGACAAGCCGCAGTTTACTTGTCGCAATTCGGCGGCAAGGTTCACATGCTGGTACGGTCGAATCAGCTTTCGGACACCATGTCGCGCTATCTGATTCAGCGAATCGAAGAGAATCCGGCAATCGAAGTGCACTACAGCACGGAGATCGTTAAACTTGAGGGCGAAACGCAACTGGAACGCGTCACCTGGCAGGACAAGAACACCGGCAAAAAATCGACGCATGATATCCGCCACGTTTTCATCATGACCGGAGGTGTACCCCGGACCGAGTGGCTGAACGGCTGTGTGGCGATGGACAGCAAGGGCTTCATTCTCACCGGCCGCGATCTTGATCCAGTCCTGCATGATTATCGTTGGCCGTTGCAGCGCGTGCCGCAAATGCTAGAAACCAGCCTGCCCGGTGTGTTCGCTGTTGGCGATGTGCGCTCCGGCAATGTAAAGCGTGTAGCCTCAGCCGTCGGCGAAGGATCGATCGCGATTTCACTCGTGCACCGCGCGCTGGCCGAACTGTAGCCGGGCTTCGCCGGGTGCAAGTTGAAATCAAAAAGGCAAATTTCCGGCGTCATCCCGAAGCCCCGCGTTTTCATCAGCGGGCCGAGAGCCTGCCCTGAGCAAGTGAGGGGAGCGAGGGCGTCGAATGGGGATCTCGCGGGCCGGAATGCAACCGCTTCTCCGGATCGAGGATTCTCCGACTTGACTTCTAACTTGCGATTCGAGGACTGAATGTCTCCAACCCGTCGCGATGTGATTCGTTCTGGTCTTGCGCTGTCTGCCTGTTCGTTGTTTCCGGGTTCTATATGCCGCGCTCATGCGCTACTTGCCAAATCTGCGCAAGCGAAGTCTGCGGATGCTTCACTCGCGGGCAGTCCTCGCGAACGCTTACTATTCGACTTCGGCTGGAAATTCTTCCAGGGCCATGCCTGCGATCCCTCGCGCGACTTGGGTTTTGGCATGGATCAGGGAGATTTCGCGAAGTCGGGCGATTTCGAATTCGCCACGCGAAAGTTTGATGATTCGAAATGGCGCAACTTGAATCTGCCGCATGACTGGGCAGTCGAATTGCCGTTTGTCCGCGATGAGGAACTCCAAAGTCATGGCTACAAACCGCTCGGCCGGCGTTATCCGGAAAACAGCGTTGGCTGGTACCGCAGAGTCTTCAGGATTCCCCGAGAGGACGAAGGCCGCCGCATCGTCATCGAATTCGACGGAGCGTTTCGCAGTGCACTGGTGTTCCTGAACGGATATTTCATCGGCCGCAACGATAACGGCTATGCCCCATTTCGCTTCGATCTCAGCGATTTTCTCAATTACGGCGAGAAGAATTATCTTGTCGTGCGCATGGATGCCGGCTTTGGCGACGGCTGGTTCTACGAGGGCGCAGGCATCTACCGCCACGTTTGGCTGATGAAAACGGATGCCTTGCATCTTGGGCGCTGGGAGAGTTACGCGCGCTGCGCGGTGAAGAACGGCTCTGCGACGGTAAGTTTGGCCACTGTGATTCAGAATGAAGGAAAGCATGGCGAAGATTGCTTTGTGCATTGGGAAATTTTCGACGCGGAAAGAAAAGGGGTCGCCTCGACGATGGAGGCACCGGGGCAACATGTTGTCGCCGGGGGAGCGAGAACCGTTACCGCAAACTGGGTGATCGCCAACCCCTCATTGTGGTCGCCGGAAACTCCGAATTTGTATTCTGCTATCGTATCGCTCGAAGGAGCCGGAAAGATCTACGATTCCGAGCGGATCACCTTCGGTATCCGTGACATTCGCTGGGACCCCGATAAAGGCTTCTTCCTCAACGGTAAGTCGGTCAAGATCAAAGGCACCTGCAACCATCAGGATCATGCCGGCGTCGGCGCAGCGCTTCCCGACCGCCTCCAGGAATATCGTCTCGCGATCCTCAAAGAAATGGGTTCGAATGCAGCGCGCACATCGCATAACATGCCCACTCCTGAATGGGTCGGGGCTTGCGACCGCATGGGCATGATGATGATGTGCGAGACGCGCATGATGAGCTCGAACCCGGAGGGCATGACGCAGTTGGAGCTGATGATCAAGCGCTATCGCAATTCGCCCTCGATCATTTTGTGGTCGATGGGCAACGAAGAGGGAACCATGATGCCGCAGGAACAAGGCCCGCGTGTCGTCGCCGACATGATCGCTCGCGCGCATGAACTTGATCCCACGCGTTTATGTACCGCCGCGGTGAATCAGGACTATCAGTCCCATTTTCCCGAAGTCCTCGACGTGATGGGCTTCAACTACAACCTCAATGAACACGATGCATATCACAAAGCGCATCCGAAA
>JASHTD010000549.1 GCA_030040725.1 Candidatus Sulfotelmatobacter sp.
ATCATCTGCTGCGAGAGTGCAAACGGTTCCGTCAAGCCGTGCACAGAGGCAGGCCCATGGGAAAGCCGTTCGATCATCGCCCGCCGGGTTGGATCAGATAAAGCCGTAAATGTTGTGCCCAAGCAATCCACAACCATATGGTAGTGGATTATTGGGGAATGTCAAGTGTGAATTTTGCGATTCCTGATTTCTGAACCCCGACTCATTAACCTGACCATGAAAGTGCGTAGCGCAAACTGCGCAGTTGAATCCCGGCGAAAAAATCGGACTGGTCGGTCCCCAGTGACGCGGGCAAGACAACGCTGTTCTGGATGGTCGTCGGCGAGGAACTCCCGGCGTTGGCCGGGTGGCCCAGCCTTCCGAAACTGTCTTTTTATTTTGCGTTATTTACACGGTGGGCAGCAGGAACCTCGATTTCTAAGTCAACTCTCAAGAGGTATAGGTCCGTAGTTCCCACCCTTGCAAAAAATGCAGGATGGGGCATCCTCAGTCGTGGTGATCTTAGCAAGACCCTAAGGGCGGGCCACCCCGCCCGCACCAGAACCAGCGCCACGCATGCGTGATCTGCATCACAGCTTCGGCGCTTCCTGTTCGCTACAGTTGCCTCTATGCGGCGCTTCTCCATCCTCACCAACCGCAAGCGCGCCATTGTCGCGCTTGTGCATTCGGTCGTTTTTCTGCTGATCGCCGTCCGCCAGATGATTGCCGCCAGTCCGGTACCCGGAGTCTGGGTTCCCTCGACCGTGCGGCCGGGAACATGGATTCTCTGCGGAATCTTCGCAATCGTTTCGGCAATTCTCTTGTGGCTTCTCGTTGTATCCCGTGGATGGATGGAAAAATTCTATTTCGCCTTCTGCACCGCCAGCGCAGGCTCCGGCCTGCTTCGCACTGCCGCCGGAGATCAGACGTTTCACGCCGGCATCTACATCCGTGTGGTCATGCTGGTCAGCGCGGTCGCGGTAGGCCTGCTGATCGTCAAAACGCACTCCCGCGAAAGCTCGCCCCGTGCGGAATACGCCGCCGGTTCGCAGACTGCTACGTAGAACCCAACGAGGCTTGTGTGGGGACAGCCGCCGCGGCTGCCCGTCGAGCAAAGCTCGACAGCTTTTCACAGCGGCCAGCGGCAGGCAAACTCTTGCCAATTGGCCATTTCCACCCGCTAGCAGTATCCTTGCCAAGTGTCATCTTCCGGCGAATCGTTTCTCGACGAGCAGCGCGAAAGACGGCGCCTGGCGGCCAACTACTCCGCCATGACCGATGGCGAATTGCTCAAGCTGGCGCGCAGCCCCGAATCGCTGACCGAGCTTGCCTGCGATGCGCTCGAAGAAGAGCTTGACCGCCGCGAACTGGAATTGTCCGATGACGAATTTCCGGATGCGCCGCCCCAACCGCAACTTGAACTGCGCGAACTTGTCACCATCCGCCAATTCCGCGACCTGCCCGAAGCTTTGCTTGCCAAGGGCAGCCTGGAGTCGTCGGGCATCGAATGCTTTCTGGCCGACGAAAATCTCGTCCGCCTCGATTGGTTTATTTCGAATTTCATCGGCGGCATCAAGCTGAATGTTCGCGCGGCCGACGAAGCCAATGCCCGCAAGATTCTTGATGAGCCGATCCTCGAAGGCCTGTACGTACAGGGCGTCGGCTTGTACGAGCAGCCCCGCTGCCCCCGCTGTAATTCTCTCGACGTCAACTATCAGGAGCTCGACCGTCCCATCGCCTACATGAGCGCGTTTCTCCGCATGCCCATCCCCATGCAGCGGCCGGCCTGGCATTGCCACGCCTGCGATGCCGAGTGGGAAGACGATGCCACGAACGCTGATAGGAACTCCTAATAGGCTTATTCGTGAACTATTTTCAGCGGCCTGCGGACCTTGGGACAGAAAAAATTGGGTTGCGAGATCGCGCCATTCTTGAGTATCCTTCCGCTAGTCTGTCGATGGAGGTCGCGCGCCTATGCGATTCTCTCTGGTTGCTTTTTGCGGGTTCCTGCTTGTCGGTACTCTTGCCGCAGTTCCGCAGGCTTCGGCTCAGGACATTTTCCTGACCCCGGTTCCGGGCGTCCCCTTCAGTGCCGTGGTTGAGGTTCAGCGCGCGGTAATCCGTCCCGACGGCTCAGGGTTCAATCTCAAGAGCATTCGGATCATGGCGCGCGACGGTATCGGACGCATTCACAATGAGTCGCGCGCGCTCATTCCCGTGACCAGCACCGAGACTCCGGACATCGAGCACATCCACCTGTACGATCCCCGAACCCGCATTTCCACAGAGATCGATGCGCGCAAGCACACTTTCTATACCCGAACCATACATCACCCTCCGTCAACGGTGCCGCCCACGGTGCGTTATGGGTCGCCTTCCGGCACAGGTATACCCCAGAACGATTTCTCAAAAGAAGAAGATCTGGGCAGCCAGGAAATTGAGGGAGTGCAGGCGCGGGGCGTGCGCGAGACTCAAATCATCCCTGCCGAGAGCAGCGAAACCGGGAAAGAAATCACGGTCACCGACGAGTACTGGTATTCGGATGAATTGCGCATTAACGTTGTGATGAAACACAACGACCCACGCACCGGAACCAAAACACTGACGGTCACGAATATCACGCGCGGCGAGCCGGATCCAGCGCTGTTGGAAATTCCAGAAGGTTATACACAAGCGGGAGCCGCACAGCCACCGCCGCAAGCCTCTAAATAAGGCATTCCAGAACTCGCCGAAATAAACTCTTCGCGCTGCCGCGGCTGAGATCAGGAATGATAAGGTCCTCTCGGTTGACTCATCCCCGCTCGCGAAACTAAGATTCGCAACACATGGCTGAAGAGCAATTTCCCATCGGCCGTACGATTTCCCACTACCGCGTGCTCGAAAAACTGGGCGGCGGCGGCATGGGCGTCGTCTTCCGTGCCGAAGATTCGAAGCTGCGGCGTTTCGTCGCGCTCAAGTTCCTTCCCGAAGGCATCGCCCGCGATGAAGCCGTCCTCGAACGCTTTCGTCGCGAAGCGCAAGCCGCATCGGCCTTGAACCATCCCAACATCTGCACGATTTACGACATCGACGAAGCCGACGGCCACCCCTTCATAGCCATGGAGTTGTTGAAGGGAGTCACTCTCAAGCACAAGATCGCGGGCGTTCCTTTGACGCTCGAAACTATTCTCGCCGTCGGCACCGAAGTCGCAGACGCGCTCGATGCCGCTCAATCCGAAGGCATCATTCACCGCGATATCAAGCCCGCCAACATTTTCATCACCGATCGCGGGCAGGCAAAGGTTCTCGACTTCGGCCTCGCCAAGGTTGTTTCGCGCGGCAGTGGTGAGACCATCGGCGGCACAGCCACGCAAAATGACGTCAACCTCACCAGTCCCGGTACCACCCTGGGCACCGTGGCTTACATGTCGCCCGAGCAGGCTCGCGGCCGCGAAGTCGATGCCCGCAGCGATATTTTTTCCTTCGGCTTGGTCCTTTACGAAATGGCCACGGGACGCCAGGCATTTCCCGGAAATTCTTCCGCCGAATTGTTCGATGGCATTCTCAATCGCGCTCCCGTCCCGTTGCCGCGCTTGAATCCGCAGGCTCCCGCTGAACTCGAAAGAATTATCGATAAGTGCATCGAAAAAGACCCCGGCCTTCGCTATCAGCACGCCGCCGATCTGCGCTCCGACTTAAAGCGTCTCAAGCGTGATACCGAATCCGGCCGCCGCGTGCCTTCTGCTGTGCTTGAACCTGCTGCGGCAGGAATCGCAAGCCCTACGCTGGCATCGCAATCGGCGGCCCAGCCGATCTCCGCTTCAACCGTCGTCACTAGTTCGGCTCATCCTGCACAGTCCAGCAGTTCAGCGGTGGTTACAGCGGCCAAGCAGCACAAGTTCGGTGTCGCATCCATTGGAGTTTTCGTTCTCGTCCTCTTGGTTGCGGCTGGATACGGCGTCTATTCCATGCTGCGCCATCCGGCTGCTTCGCCGTTCCAAAACTTCACAATCACGCAGGTCACCAATTCAGGCGAGGCTGAACTGGCAGCAATTTCTCCCGATGGAAAATATATTCTGAGCACGCGCAACGAAAATGGACTTCGCAGCCTCTGGTTGCGTAATGTGCCCACGGCCAGCGATACCCAGGTGATCCCGCCCGCCCCGGTGACATATCGAAGCCTCGCGTTTTCACTGGATGGCAATTACATCTATTTCCGCAAGGCTGAGAACGCGATTAACAGCGACTACAACCTTTATCGCGCTCCGGTGCTCGGCGGCACGCCGCAGGTCCTGGTTCACGATATCGATAGCGATGTGGCGTTTGCTCCGGACGGCAAGCAGATCGCGTACACGCGCGACAACGACCCGGACGTTGGCAAATACCGCGTACTGAGCTCTGATATCGTCGGCAATGGCGAGAAAATCCTGCAAATTGCGCCGATGGAGCCGGCTGGACCCTCCTTTTTGGCATGGTCGCCCGACGGAACTCAGCTTGCCCTCGACCTCTTGCAGCCCGACGACAAGCACCTTGGCGGTATCGACCTGTTCGATTTGGGCAGCGGGAAGCGCAAGCGTTTTGAGAGTTTTGCCGACAAACTTCCAGCGGAGGTGAAATGGATTTCCAGCGGCCTGCTGGTGCTTTATCAGCAGGCGGGCTCGCAGTTCAGCCGACAGCAGGTCGGTTTCGTTTCCTTTGACGATGGCCTCATTCGGCCCATCACGCGCGACACCAACAGCTACGCGACTCTTACCATATCCGCAGACGCCAAAACCATTGCTTCCGTTCAACAGAAGACGACGCGTAGCCTTTACATTCTGCCTGGAGCGGGAACTCAGAGTGCCGAAGTCAAGCCTCTTCAGCTAAGCGCCCAACTCGCCGGATTCAGCTGGACGCCGGACGGCAGCCTTCTTCTGAGCGACGGCGCCCGCGTCCTGCGCGCTGCCGCCGACGGAACAAACCAGGTCCAACTCGTCAACGATCCCAGCTCCACGATCTTCGATTTCTCCCCTTGCGGAGGTGATCAACTGGTCTTTTCCTGGGCTTTTAAGGGCGGACCGAATCAGGCCAATATCTGGCGCGCGCACGCCGACGGATCGGGCGCGACCCAGATCACCTCCGGAAAGCTGGACATCGGTGCGATCTGTTCCCTCGATGGAAAATGGATCTATTTCAATAATCGCGTGCTCGGCCGGATTTCACGAGTCCCAACCGATGGCGGTGCGAAGCCGGAAGCCATCGCTGCTTCATTTGTGCCAAATAGCTTCCTGGTTGGCAACATCGCGCTTTCTCCCGACGGCAAGACCCTCGCCTATGTTGTCGAAGTCGTTAGTGCTCAGACCCAGGCTGGCCAGGAAAAACTGGCGCTCTTTGATCTCGGATCGTCGGCGCCTCGCCTGCTCGAAGTCGACCCGCACTTGGCCGGTGCGAGTTTGCGCTACACGCCGGACGGTAAGGCCGTCGCCTATCCGGTCGCACAGAACGGCGTTGACAATATCGTGATCCAGCCGCTCGATGGTTCGCCGCGCAAGCAGATTACAAACTTTACTTCAGAACGCATCAACGATTTCCAATGGTCGCTGGATGGAAAAAATCTCGGCGTGCTGAGAAATCACTCGGAGTCGGATGTGGTGTTGCTGCAGGAAACGAAGTAACCGTCGCCTCATTTCTTCCGTGGGCTAGCTTTCTGCAGAACAATCAGCTCCACCGCATCCGGCGCCATCGCATTCGATAAATTCAGGCTTCCTCCCAGTCCTGATTTTTCCTCTACCAGATCGAGATTGTTGCTCTTGTCAATCCGATAGCGCTTTACGCTGAACTCCTTTTTTCCCCACGGCAAGTTATCGATCGTCAGGTTGTATCCGGCGTTATCGCGATAAACAATGTCCGTGCGTTGCGGCAGCGATTTTATTTTTGAAAAGTCGAGAGTAGGCGGCAGCGTCTTTGCGACCCCTGGAGGCATCTCCATTGCGTGCAACTGCGTGGGAATCACGTAATTGCTAATTAATATCTGTATCGTGTCTCCGCCCGCAGAGCGTCCCGCAAGCGCGGCAAAGCCGAATGTATCTGTTCCTTCAACCGCAAGCCGTTGCGGCGTGTCGAGCATTTCGCCCATCGCCTTGAATGTATAAGCCGTCTTGAAAGGGCTGCCGTCCAGCGCGAACAATCCCATCCAGGCTGCGTCGCCGCGATAGAAGTCCGCATGATCGATCGCCGAATCTTGAAAATAACTCAACGCCGCCCCGATGAATGCCGCGTTCTCCACACCTCTTAGCCTGTCTCGTTCCGCCTCGGTAAAATCGGGAGTCAGATTCCACTCCGAAAGAATGCTTCCGGTTTTCGTAAGCCCGCGCGCATCCAGAATCTCGCGAATGTTCTTCGCGATCCGCACCCCATCGTAAGGATCCGCCGATCGGTCCGCATACGTGTGCCACGAATAAAAATCGAGCGGTACCTTGTGCTCTACGCAGTAATCCAGAAATCCTTCTCGGTACGGGCCGGGATTAT
>JASHTD010000550.1 GCA_030040725.1 Candidatus Sulfotelmatobacter sp.
CAGCAAACCGCGATCCGTATCCGCCGCTACGCCGATATGAATGTACTGCTTGTAAATGATTTCGTCCTTCTCCATATCGATAGTGGCATTGAACTGCGGAAATACCTTCAGCGCCGCTGCGCAGACTTTTAACGCGATGGCGGTCACCGTCATTTTGCCGCCGGCCTGTTCAGCCTTGGGCGCAAAACGCGCGCGCAACTGCTCGAGCTCGGTAATGTCGGCGCGGTCGTGCTGCGTAACGTGTGGGATTGTGTTCCATGATTCTGCGAGATGTTCGGCCGTTTTGCGGCGAACGCTCCGCATGGAAACCCGCTCGATCTTTCCCCACTTCGAAAAATCAGGAAGTTGAGGCGGAACAAAGTGTCCGGCGCGGACGGGAGCTGCTGCAGTCGACGCCGCAGCTCCGAGCGCGGCTTTGGCGTAGGCTTTCACGTCATCTTCGCTGACACGCCCGCCGGGGCCGGTGCCTTTTACTTCGTAGATATCAACCCCGATTTCGCGCGCCAGGCGGCGGGTATGCGGGGCAGCGGGAATGGCTTCCCGGTGCTCCGGACCGGCAACTTTGACGAGCTGCACCGGCATGGAGAATTGCTCCGGACGTGGCTGCGGCTGATCGGGCGGCAGGGCTTGTTCTTCCGTTTTTCCTTCGGCACGAATCGCTGCCTGGAACGCGAGGCGCGCGCCGTGCTGGCCGGAAACATGCTCTACAGGCCGGCTTGGCTGGCGGACCGGCCCGCCGCGGGATGGCGCCGCGCCCTCGAGAGTAAAAATCACCTGCCCGACCTTGATCTTCTCGCCCTCTTTGACTTTCAATTCTTTGACTACGCCGCTCACGGTTGATGGAACTTCAACCACAGCTTTATCGGTTTCGAGTTCCATGACCGGCTGTCCCTCGGAAACCTTCGCGCCGGGCGCAACCATGAGCCGCACCAGGTCGCCCTGCGAGATGTTTTCTCCAAGCTCCTGCAGGCGGAACTCGCTTGCTGTTTGAGCATCGGTTGAGCGGGTTCTTTGAGCCGCGGATCGGGATTCGCTCGGCATCGGTGCGGGCGCAGCCTGTGGTTCAATCGAGCCTGGAGTTGCAGGCGATGAGGCGCTTGCCATCGGTACGGTTTGTGCAGGTGAAACAGGTTGACTGGAGTTAGTGGCTGAAGCCGGCTCAAGTGATCGAGCCGTGTCCGGAATCTCGGCGGTTGCACCCGAGCCGTTGCTATCGGCCGTGAAAATCGTTTGCCCGACTTTGATCTTGTCCCCTTCTTTTACCAAAACTTCCTTGACCGTTCCGCTTACGGAAGAGGGCACTTCGACGACCGCTTTGTCGGTCTCGAGTTCCATGACGGATTGTCCTTCGCTGACGGACGCGCCCGGAGAAATCATGAGGCGCACGAGATCGCCCTGTTCAATGTTTTCGCCGAGAGCGGGGAGTTTAAATTCGATCACTGATTCCATTTCCTCGGTTCGCGCCGCGAGCGGCGGATGAAACTTGCGCCTAAAAATGCACCCAAACTTGGTAGACGCCTAACTGATTGCAGGATTCAGCTTGTCTGCGTTAATCCCCAGATCACGTACCGCCTGCTTGACGGTTTCGGGACTCACTTTCTTTTCTCGCGCCAGAGCGCCAAGCGTGGCCAGCACAATGTGTTTCGCATCAACCTCGAAGAAATCGCGCAGTGCAGCGCGATTCTCGCTGCGTCCAAAACCGTCGGTTCCGAGGGAAACGAGTTGTCCTGGAACCCATTTCGCCAGCGACTCGGGAAGCACTTTCATATAATCTGATGCGGCAATGAAGGGTCCGGGCGCATCTTTCAACATTTCCGTCACGAACGGAGTCTTGGGCGATTCGCCGGGATGCAGCATATTCCAGCGTTCGCAATCGTTGGCGTTGCGATAAAGTTCTTTGTAGCTCGTGACGCTCCACACGTCGGCGGCCACGCCATATTTTTCCTGCAGAATCGTTTGCGCCTTCAGAACTTCGAACATGATAGTCCCGCTGCCGAGCAGTTGCGCGCGGAGCTTGGCACTCTGCGCTTCAGCCGCTTTGAAACGATACAATCCACGCAAAATACCTTCGCGGACGTTGCCCCCTTTCGGCATCTCGGGCATTGGCAGCGGTTCGTTGGTGACGGTGAGATAGTAAAAAATCGATTCGCCATCGACATACATGCGCTTAATGCCATCCTGAATGATGACGGCGATTTCATAAGCAAATGCAGGATCGTAAGCCAGCAGGTTTGGAACCGGCAGCGCCAGAACGTGGCTATGGCCGTCCTGATGCTGCAGACCCTCGCCAGCCAAGGTGGTACGGCCGGCGGTGCCCCCGACAAGAAATCCGCGGCAGCGCATGTCGGCGGCCGCCCAGATCAGATCGCCGATGCGCTGGAAGCCGAACATGGAGTAATAAATGAAGAAGGGAATCGTGTTGATGCCGTGATTCGCGTACGCCGTGCCCGCCGCAATGAACGAGCACACTGACCCGGCTTCAGTGATGCCTTCCTCGAGAATCTGTCCATTCTTCGCTTCCTTGTAATAAAGGAGCGTGTCCATATCGACGGGTTCGTAAAGCTGTCCAACGGAAGAATAAATACCGACCTGGCGGAACAGGGCTTCCATGCCGAACGTGCGGGCCTCGTCGGGAATAATGGGAACAATCAATTTGCCGATTTCCGGATCCCGCAGCAGTTTGCCGAGCAGACGCACGAACACCATGGTCGTCGAAACTTCCCGGCCTTCCGTACCTTTATGAAACTCCTCAAAGTGCGCGTCGGCAACCGGTTTGAGAGGAGTGGCCACAACCTTGCGCTGCGGCATGTAGCCGCCAAGCTGCTGGCGGCGCGCCTGCATGTATTTAATTTCCGCGCTGTCATCCGAGGGGCGATAAAACGGTGCATTGTGCAATTCTTCGTCGGGAATCGGAATGCCGAAGCGCGAGCGAAACAACTCCAATTCTTCTTCGTTCAATTTTTTCTGCTGATGTGTGATGTTCTTGCCCTCGCCGGCTTCTCCGAGGCCGTACCCTTTGATGGTTTTGGCGAGGATGATGGTGGGAGATCCGGCGTGATCGACCGCCGCGCGATAGGCTGCGTGAACCTTGATGGGATCGTGGCCGCCGAGCCGCATACGGGCCAGTTGCTCATCGGAAAGATGTTCCACCATTTTCAGCAGGCGAGGATCGGTGCCGAAAAGATTCTGACGGAAATAAGCGCCGCTCTCGACAAAATATTTCTGATATTGGCCGTCGCTGATTTCTCCCAGGCGCCTCACCAGCAAACCGTCGCGATCGTTGCGAATCAGGCTGTCCCAATCGGAACCCCAGATCACTTTGATGACGTTCCAGCCCGCGCCGCGGAAAATGGCTTCGAGTTCCTGAATAATTTTCCCGTTACCGCGTACGGGTCCGTCGAGGCGCTGCAAGTTGCAGTTGACGACAAAAATTAAATTGTCGAGATTCTCGCGCGATGCGAGCGTGATTGAGCCGAGCGCCTCCGGTTCATCCATCTCGCCGTCGCCGAGGAATGCCCATACTTTGCCACCACGCGATTGCTTCAGTCCGCGATTTTCGAGATAGCGAATGAAGCGCGCGTGATAAATCGCCTGGATCGGCCCGAGACCCATGGAAACCGTGGGAAACTCCCAGAAATTCGGCATGAGCCAGGGATGTGGATAGGAGCTCAAGCCGCCCCCCGGCATCAACTCGCGGCGAAAATGCTCTAGCTTTTCGCGGGGGACGCGGCCTTCGAGATAAGCGCGGGCGTAAATTCCCGGGGCGGCGTGACCCTGAAAGTAAACGAAATCGCGGTCGCCGCTCTCGGTCCTCGCCTGAAAGAAATGATTGAATCCGACTTCATAAAGAGTGGCGGCAGAGGCGAAAGTGGAAATGTGCCCGCCGATGCCTTCCTGAATCTTGTTGGCGCGCACGACCATGGCGAGCGCGTTCCAACGCACCAGGCTCTTGATGCGGCGTTCCATCTCCTGACTGCCAGGAAATGGTGGCTGCTGGGCCGAGGGGATCGTGTTCTGATACGGAGTGGTCGCAGAAAAAGGAAGGTTCACACCCGCGGCGCGGCGGGCATGCAAGGCCAGCTGCTGCAAGAGGCGCCCGGCGCGAACCGGACCGCCCTTCGACAAAACGTAATCGAGCGAGTCAACCCACTCGCGAGTTTCCAACACCTCTAAACCGTCGGTCTCCGTCTGAGCCACGTATGTTTACCCCAGTTCAATTGCGGAATGATTCAATCATACCAAGTAAGAGGAATTTGCTGGAGTGAGTGGCTTGCAATCGCTTTACAATGCGTATATCTGTCGTCTGACCGCGATTCGTTCGCCTAGCGTGTCGTTCTCAAGAGGTCTTTAATTGTTGCGATTCTTGCTGTTTATTCTGGTTGTTGTCGTGGGAGTGCTGCTGGTTTCGCGCTGGCTCTCCAGATCGCAAACTGCCCCCGCCATAGGCAGCGCGGCGCCGGGCTTCACCCTGCCATCACAGCAAGGGGATGTGGTCAACTTAAAGGATTTTCACGGCAGTTGGGTCGTGCTCTATTTTTACCCGAAAGATATGACTCCGGGCTGTACACAGGAGGCCCACAATTTTCAGATGGATCAGGCGGAGTACGCGGAGCGGCACGCGGTTGTTCTCGGTGTGAGCGTGGATAGTGTCGACTCGCACAAGAAGTTCTGCACCAAAGAAGGATTGAATTTCAAGCTCTTAGCTGACACCAATGGCCGGGTAAGCAAAGCCTATGGTTCACTGACCAACCTCGGCTTCGTTAAGTTTGCAGCTCGGCACACGTTTGTCATTGATCCCGCGGGAAAGATCAGCAAGGCTTATACCAGCGTCAATCCTGCGCGGCACAGCCAGGAAGTCCTGGCCGCGCTTGATCAACTTCAACAACAGCCAAGCGGCGTAAACTAGGCGCATGAGCACGGTGCTTCAACATCCTCGCGAGCGCGAGGCCTTTCCGAAAAAGCCCGTGTACCGCTTCCCGCCTGGCTTTAAGCGGAATTTGCTTTGGTTTGCGCTGCGCAAATTCCGTCCTGCAAATCCTATTTTCTTGTTTCAGCACCTCGCCGAGACTTACGGCGACATTGCTCATTACAAGCTCGGGCATCATCACATTGTTTTTCTGAATCATCCCGATTACATCCGCGAAGTACTGGTCGTGCAGAACGACAATTTCATCAAGGAACGGACGGTACAGCGCACTAAAATGTTGCTCGGTGAAGGCATGATCACGAGCGAGGGCAGCATCCATCGCGCGCAGCGCATAGCGGCGCAGCCCGCGTTTCATCGGCAGCGGATCGCCGAGTATGCCGCAGTGATGGTCGAAGAGGCGGTGCGGATGCGAGATTCATGGCGGGTGGGCGAGCAGCGGGATATTGCTATCGACATGATGCATCTCACGCTCAATGTAGTCGCGCGCACTTTGTTTGCCACCGACTTGCGCGAGGAAGTCTATGAACTGGCGGCGGCCATCAACCGCATTATGGGCCTGTATAACTTCCTCGTGATGCTGCCGTTAGCGGAGTGGCTGGTGCACATTCGCCCTCCGGGGCTCGCGGCGTTCGTGCGGGCCCGCAACCGGATCGATGCGGTGGTTTATCGCATGATCGATGCTCATCTTCAAAGAGGCCGGGACCGGGGAAGTTTGTTGGACATGATGCTGGCAGCGGCTCCTGCCAATGATCCGGAGTTGCGGAGGTCACTGCGCGATCAGGTCATCACCATCTTTCTGGCGGGTTATGAGACAGTTGCGAATGCTCTCTCTTGGACCTGGTATCTGCTATCGCAGAACGAAACATGTGAACAAAGGTTTCATGCGGAGCTCGACTGTGTTCTCCGCGGCGGAGTTTCCAGTGCGGAAGATCTATCCCGGCTGCGCTACACCGAGAACGTGATGGCGGAATCCCTGCGGCTTTATCCGCCGGCGTGGGCGATGGGACGTTATGCTCGCAACGATTTTGCGCTGGGAGACTATTTTCTGCCGGCGCGAACCACGGTTCTCATCAGCCAGTTCGTTACCCATCGCGATCCCCGATTCTTTCCCGACCCGCTTCGTTTCGATCCTGACCGATTTTCCGCAGAAGAAAAAGCTCGACGAAGGAAATTTACTTACTTTCCGTTTGGAGCGGGCGCGCGGCAATGCATCGGCGAATCGTTTGCCTGGATGGAAGGTGTGCTGATTCTCGCCACGCTGGCGCAGAAATGGAAGCTGCAGTTGGTTCCCGGACATCGGGTTGAGCCGCAGCCGCTGATCACTCTTCGTCCGAAGTACGGAATGCTGATGGAGATTCAAGAACGGTAAGAACCACCGCTCAGAGTGGCCGAACCCTAGTATCTTTTCCCACCGGCGAGCATTTCATCTTTGCTCGTCTTGTCATCTTGCGATTGATCTGCGGATTATTCCTGAACCTTCCCCTGCTACAATCGCCTTCATGCGAGCACTTTCGATAACCGCTGCCGCCTTGATCGGATTTCTGGCACCGACAAACGGCGCATTTCGGGCGAACGCGCAATCCGGCGCTCAGAAATCGGCTCCCGCGAAAGAAAAAGAGGCGCTGGTCGGGAAAGAATCCACGCCGGATGTTCCCGACGCACTTCAAGTTCCCGCGGGCGAGGAGGTTGTGCTCTTCGTGCGTGGTGTTGGATCTCAGATTTATACGTGCCAGGCGGGAACCGACGGCAAATTCGAGTGGACATTCAAAGCGCCGGACGCGGAACTGCATGACCGCAACGACAAAATCATCGGGCAGCATTTTGCTGGACCATCATGGAAGATGAAAGATGGCAGCGAAGTCACCGCCAAGGTCGCGGCCAAGGTTGATTCCCTCGATCCCGGTTCTGTTCCCTGGTTGTTGCTGAAAATCGGGAGTCATTCAGGAAGCGGACTGCTGAGTAACGTGACCGATATTCAGCGTCTGCACACGCATGGCGGTCAACCACCGGCCGAGGCGTGCGACGAGGCCCATAAAGGGTCCGAAACCAAGAGCAGTTATACGGCAGATTATTACTTCTACGCGCCGGCGAAATGAAGCGTCAGGCCGACAATTTCCATTGAATCAAGAGATCGAAGTTAGAAGGTTTCCATGCGAGATGCGGTTATTGCTTCTTCCGTTCGTACGCCCATAGGGCGCGCCTATAAAGGCACGCTTCGCGCCACGCGTCCCGACGAGTTGGCCGCTATTGCCATCAAAGGCGCTCTGCAACGGGTTCCCGAAATCGATGCTCAGGAGATTGAAGATGTGATTCTCGGGTGCGCCATGCCCGAAGCAGAGCAAGGAATGAACGTCGCTCGCATTGCTTCCTTGCGAGCCGGGCTGCCGGTGGAAGTATCCGCGCTCACCATTAATCGCTTCTGCTCGTCAGGTCTGCAGGCGATTGCCATTGCGGCCGAGCGCATCATGAGCGGTGGCGCAGAGATTATCGTCGCAGGTGGCACAGAGTCAATGACGATGATTCCCATGGGTGGCCACAAGGTTTCTCCGAATCCCTGGCTGGTTTCCAACTATCCGGACGCATATCTCAACATGGGCCTCACTGCCGAGCGCGTCGCTCGGCGCTTCGGTATCACACGCGAGCAGGCGGATGAATTCTCGCTGCGCAGCCATCAGAAAGCGTTGGCCGCGATTTCGGCAGGCAAGTTCGATGACGAAATTGTCTCTGTTACGGTGAGCGTTACAACCCCGAATGGATCGAAACCCAAGCGGCAGGAACTTGTTTTCAAAATGGATGAAGGTCCAAGATCCGATACTTCTCTCGAAGCCTTGCTTGCGCTGAAGCCGGCGTTCCACGTCAAGGGCACGGTAACGGCGGGAAATTCTTCGCAGATGTCGGACGGAGCTGCGGCTGCGGTTGTCATGTCTGCCGAGAGTGCCAGCGCGCTCGGGATCAAGCCGCTCGCGCGTTACGTATCATTTGCTACGGCAGGTTACAAGCCGGAAGAAATGGGAATGGGTCCCGTGTTCGCTATTCCGAAAGCCCTGAAGATCGCCGGACTGAAACTGTCCGATATCGACGTGATTGAACTGAACGAGGCCTTTGCCGCGCAGTCACTGGCCGTTCTGAAAGAAACCGGTCTCGACCCCGAGAAAGTTAATCCTAACGGCGGGGCAATTGCTTTGGGCCATCCGTTAGGTTGTACGGGGGCGAAACTGACGGCTTCCATCCTGCGCGAGCTGCAACGGCGCAAGGGACGGTATGGCATGGTCACCATGTGTGTTGGCGGAGGCATGGGCGCAGCCGGAATCTTTGAAAATCTCTCGTAACGTGCTGACTGCAACATCATGGGATTGTGAATCTCTTCTCGCTTACAATCAGTTAGGCCCGTCTTTTATCGAGCCCACAATTTAGATTGATTTGTGAGTAAAGAATTATGGTTACGACTAGCGCGGTTCCCAAAAGCAAAATAATCTCCGGCGGCAGTTTTCTCCTTGAATCCCGCCGCCCCGAGGAAGTATTCACGCCGGAGGATTTCACCGAGCAGCAGCAATTGATTGGGCAGACGGCCGAAGAATTCACCGTCAATGAAATTCTGCCCAACATCGAGAAGATGGAGCACAAGGATTTTTCTGTCTCCCGCGACCTGCTGAAGAAGGCCGGCGAGTTGGGGCTCAGTTCGGTGGAGATTCCGGAAGCCTACGGCGGCCTGGAGATGGATAAGGTCACGGCTGCCGTAATCGCGGACCACATTGCAAAATATGCCGGCTTCGCAACTACGTGGGGTGGCCACACAGGAATAGGCACGCTGCCCATCGTGTATTTCGGCACGGAAGAACAAAAGCAAAAGTACCTGCCGCGGCTGGCAAGCGGAGAGATTGTCGGCGCCTATGCATTGTCGGAGGCTTCCTCCGGTTCCGATGCTCTGAACTGCCGCGCCCGTGCAGAGCTTTCCGCCGACGGCAAGCATTACATTCTGAACGGCGAAAAAATGTGGATCACCAATGCGGGTTTTGCCGACCTCTTTACCGTATTCGCCAAAATCGACGGAGAAAAATTCACCGCATTTCTGGTCGAAAAAACATTCCCCGGATTTTCCGTTGGCGCCGAAGAGCACAAGCTGGGCATTCGCGGCTCATCCACATGCCCGATCATTCTGAATGACTGCAAGGTTCCGGTTGAAAACCTGCTTGGAGAGATTGGCAAAGGGCATGTCATCGCTTTCAACATTCTGAATATCGGCCGTTTCAAGCTTGGGGCCATGTGCGTGGGAGGAGGCCGGGTTTCGCTTGAACATGCGATTGCCTATGCCAAACAGCGGAAAGCATTCAATAAAGTGATAGCCGATTTCGGCCTGGTGCGGGAGAAAATCGCCAATATGGCATCGCTGCTTTTTGTGGGCGAGTCGCTGGTTTACCGGACCGTAGGCATGATGGATCGGGCACTGAGCGAGGTTGACAAGTCCGCGTCCGATGCCATCAAAGAAACTCGCAAAGCCATCGAGGAATATGCAGTTGAGTGCTCGATTATCAAAGTGTGGGCTTCGGAGATGGTCAATTATGTGGTGGATGAGACGCTGCAGATCTACGGCGGCTACGGGTTCGTCGAAGAATATCCCGCCGAGCGCGCGTATCGCGATGCCCGCATCAACCGCATTTTCGAAGGCACCAACGAGATCAACCGCCTGATCATTACGGGATTCTTGCTGAAGCGAGCCATGAGCGGACAACTGCCGCTGATGCCGGCAATCAAGAAGTTGATGGATGAAGTGCTCTCCGGGCCTTCGGTGAGCGAGGATATTGAAGGTGCGCTCGTGGAGGAGCGCAAGCTGGTCGGCCAAGCCAAGAAACTCGGCTTGTTTGCCGCAGGCGCGGCCACGCAGAAATACATGCAGGCGATTCAGGACCAACAGGAAATCATGGGCGCTATCGCCGACATGACGATGGAAACTTACGCCATGGAATCGGCCGTTCTACGGGCGCAGAAAATCAGTGAGACAAAGGGCGAGGCTGCGGCCGCGCTTCCGGTAGCGATGACTCGTGTGTATCTGTCGCAGGCGTTTGAAAAGGTAGAATCTGCCGCAAAGAAGATCATTGCTGCAGTGGCCGATGGAGACATGCTTCGCACGCAGCTTGCCATCCTGCGCCGCCTGGCGAAATACGAGCCGTTCAACACCATCGAATTAAGACAGCAGATCGCACAGAAAATGATTGAGCGAGGGAAGTACGCCCTCGCGTAAAGGTAATTTCCGCGCCTCGTACAGGCTCAGTTTGGGATTACAGCCACCACCTTTTCGATTGCGTCATTCCCATGTTAATGTCCAAGTTTCTTAGTCAAGAACTCGGACACTGACGTACCTATGCGCAAACTCAACAAAACGATCACAACGCTCATCGCAGGTTTGTTTTTGCTCCTTGCGAGCTTCTCGGCCCAGCAAGCGAATCCTTCGTCGAAAAGCCTCGCGCTCACTCCACCCATGGGTTGGAACTCATGGAACAAATTTGCCTGCAATGTCAATGAACAGATGATTCGCAACATGGCCGATGCAATGGTGAAATCGGGCATGAGAGATGCCGGATATCAATACGTCAATATCGATGATTGCTGGCAGGTAAGCCGGGATGCCCAGGGCAATATCGTGGCCGATCCGCAACGATTTCCCCACGGGATGAAGGCGCTTGGCGATTACATTCACTCGCTCGGACTCAAGTTTGGCGTTTACTCTGACGCCGGCTCGAAAACCTGCGCCGGACGGCCCGGAGGACTGGGCCATGAATATCAGGATGCAATTCAGTATGCGGCCTGGGGTGTGGACTATCTGAAATACGATTGGTGCAACACTACGACACAAGACGCGAAAGCTTCTTACGCAAATATGCGCGCCGCGCTCGACGCGTCGGGCCGTCCGATCGTGTTGAGCATCTGCGAATGGGGCAAGGCAAAACCGTGGTTGTGGGGTGAAGAGGCAGGGGGCAATCTCTGGCGCACGACCGATGATATTGAAGATCGCTGGGGTGGCCAGGAGAAGTGGCCCGACGGCAGCTGCTGTTCTAACGGCGTGATGTCGATTCTGGACCAGCAGGTCGGGTTGCAATCTTATGCCGGGCCGGGGCACTGGAATGATCCCGATATGCTGGAAGTCGGCAACGGCGGCATGACGGACACGGAATATCGTTCCCACTTCAGCTTGTGGGCGATTCTTGCGGCTCCGTTGATTGCTGGCAACGATCTGCGCGATATGAGGCCGGAGATTCGCGAGATTCTTACCAACAAAGAAGTTACTGCTGTCGATCAGGATCCTTTGGGACGCGAAGGGGAACCTATTGCCAGAAACGAAGATGCGGAGGTCTGGTCGAAGCAAATGAAAGACGGAAGCCGCGCCGTGATTCTCTTGAATCGCGGCAGCGCCGGTCGGGAGATTTCAATGAATTGGAGAGATGTTGGTTATCCCGATCATCTGAGCGCTTCCGTACGCGATCTATGGCAGCACCAAGCGCTGGGAAACTTTACGGGAAAATTTTCCGCTTCAGTTCCCTCGCATGGCGTGGTGATGATACTCGTCAAACCATAGGCATCCGGAGCCCTTAGTTAAGACTAGTTCTTTTCCCTTACTCGTTCTCTAGCGCGAATTATTCTTTAGGAAAATTCGGATCGGTTTTCACTTCCTCAATCTGCTCGGTATGCCGCGCGGAATGGGCCGAGATCAAGAGCAGCCACTGGTAGCCGTCGAGCGTGCCAAATACGGGGTGGTCGAAGAAGTGATCGCGCAGGTCGTCATTGGTGGTGCGGATGTAATCGACGTTCGCGGCACGAGCCTGTTCGAACGCCTTTACTAAATCGGCTTCGGTCGTCCATCGGCCAGTTGGCTTCAGGAATTCAGGTGCCTGAGCTTTGTGGCTTCGGTCGGGCACGCGTTGCAAAATCATCTCATCTTTGCCCTTTACCTGATCTCGCTTTTCAGGAGCGGCGGGAGACTGCATGATTTTCTGCTGCACAAGTCCGCCCAGCGTCAACTCCGAAATCGTGATGTGCTCGGCAACTTCAGCAACCGACCAGCGATCCGGTGCCGGCTTGAACGTCCACTGTTTTTCGGAAAGCCCCGTGATCGATTTCAGAAAATTATCGCGCGTGGTTTCGAACTGCTTGATGGCTGTTTCGCGTTCCTGTGCGGTCAGGCTGGCTGATGCTTGTGGAGCAGCTGAAATTGGGTTCTGTTGAGCGGAATTTTGCGCCCACGACAGTGTGGTCAAGCATGAGATTGCGAAAGCAACAAGGATAAGTTTAATTTTCTTCGACATGTAGCATGCGCCTCCGCACGTGGGATGAATCGCCAATGGTACGGATTCAAAATGATTTTGTCTTCTTCAATTCTTCCATTACGTTCTGGATCAGTTCTTTCGCGTCGCTCAGGGCTTTCATGACGATCTGAATATCCATGACTGGCTTGCCGGGCCAGCGCTGGCTCTGGCAATAGACTCCATGCTGTCCAACCAGCGCCATCGCGTCGGTGATCGAATCTAGAGCCACAGCCAGGCGGCCGCGCGGCACCCCCATCATGGTTTCGTAGTGTTCGAGTTCTTCCTGCTTTTCGTCAAATACCGGCATGAAGCGATTGTAACTGTGTGGCCTGGTGGAGCATAATCTGCTGTCGAATCCCAACAGCAGCGAACTTCATTTTCAGGAGGGACCTTATGCAAAAACAATTTGCCGTGCCCACACTTTTGCTTTTTCTTGCTACCAGCTTCGGCTTCGCCCAAATGGGGGGAAAGACACGGCCCAGCCCTGCGGCTTCAGCCACGTGCGATCTCGGCAATGGCAAAACGATAAAAACCGATTACTCCAGTCCGCGCATGAAAGGGCGCAAGATTTATGGCGACCTTGTGCCTTTCGGCGAAGTCTGGCGCACTGGCGCGAATGAAGCGACAACGTTTGTCACCAGCGCGGATGTCCAGGTCGGCGCCAAAACCGTGCCCGCCGGAAACTATACGATCTTTACTATTCCTAATCCCGACAAATGGACGCTGATTATCAACAAGAAGACCGGCGAATGGGGCATTCCGTACAAGTATGAGAGCGACGAATTGGCGAGAGTCGATATGAGCGTTTCCAAACTGGCCTCGCCGGTTGAGGACTTCACGATTTCCTACGAGAAATCCAGGCACGGATGCGTGATGAAGATCGATTGGGAGACAACCAGCGCGTGGGTCGATATCGTAGGCAAGTGACCCGCTGGTTTCAGTCACTTTTGGCTGCTGGTTCCGTTACGCCAAAACCAGCAGTCGAACTCGGTCTACGGGTATTTCAGCCCCGATAATTTGTTTTCTACAGTCAGTTTGGGATTACAATTCTCCCAACAGCATCTTTCCTTCGCGGGAGGTCCCCATGCCCGTATACGATTACGTCTGCCTCGATTGTCATAAAACCTTCGAACTGGTTCTCAGCCTGAACGAGCACGATAATGAGTCTCCCAAGTGCCCGGAGTGTGGAAGCACAAATGTGGAGCAGGAAGCCGCCGAATTTTTTGCGGTAACTTCCAGGAAGAGTTAAGGAAGAGTCGAACCGCGGGAGCCGACCCTGCTGTCTAGGTGACGGGTTTCCAGCGCAGCACCGGCTTGCGCGCGGCCGCGGTCTCATCGAGGCGCGAAACTCGCGTCGAATGCGGCGCGTCGAGGACCGTTTGCGCATTCTCCTCGACCTCCTCGGCAATGGATTTCATTGCCTCGACGAACAGATCCAGCTCTTCTATGGACTCGCTCTCGGTCGGCTCAATCATCATCGCTCCGGGAACGATGAGCGGGAATGCCGTCGTATACGGATGAAAGCCGTAATCGATGAGCCGCTTGGCGATATCCATCGTGCGCACGCCCTTTTTCGCCTGCAACTTGTCGCTGAAAACGACTTCGTGCATGGTGGGCGTAGAGTAGGGCAATTCGTAGGCGCCTTCAAGCCCTTTGCGAATGTAATTTGCATTGAGAACGGCATCTTCCGTAGTCTGCCGCAGGCCATCCGGGCCATTGGCCTGGATGTAGGCCAGTGCGCGTACGAACATTCCAAAGTTGCCGTAAAAAGCGCGAACCCTGCCCACCGATTGTGGCCGATTGTATTCGAAACCAAGCGTGCCGTCAGCTTTGTTGACCAGCACCGGCTTTGGCAGGAACGGCGCGAGAACTTTCTTGACGGCAACCGGGCCGGAACCGGGCCCTCCGCCGCCGTGCGGCGTGGAGAAAGTCTTGTGAAGGTTCAGGTGCATCAGATCTACGCCAAAATCGCCCGGGCGAACTTTGCCGACCAGCGCGTTCATGTTCGCACCATCCATATAAAGCAAGCCGCCTTTGGCATGCAGGATGTCGGCAATCTTGTGAATATCCTGCTCGAACACGCCAAGCGTGTTGGGATTGGTCAGCATCAGCGCCGCGACATCTTCGTTCATCTGCGCGGCAAGCGCGGAGATATCGACCATGCCCCGTGAATCGGATTTCAAATTCTCAACCGCGTAATCAACCATGGCCGCGGTTGCAGGATTCGTGCCGTGAGCCGAGTCCGGGATGAGAACTTTTTTCCGCGGACGGCCTTTCGAATGGTGATAGGCGCGGACCATGAGCAGGCCGGTCATTTCGCCATGCGCCCCGGCTGCCGGCTGCAGCGTAATCGCATCCATGCCGGTGATTTCAATGAGGCATTGGCTGAGCGTCTTGATAATCTGCAGGGCGCCTTGCGAAATCTTTTCCGGCTGATAAGGATGACCATTGGCAATGCCTTCCACGCGTACGACGGCTTCGTTCACGCGTGGGTTGTATTTCATGGTGCATGAGCCGAGCGGATACATCCCGAGATCAATGGCGTAATTCCAGGTCGAAAGCCGCGTGAAGTGGCGGATGATTTCGATCTCGCTCACCTCCGGCATGTTACCGAGATCCCTTCTCTCAACTCCGCCGAGCAGGGAAGTACTGTCTACTTCAGGAACATCAAGCGGCGGGAGCTTCCACGCGGCTTTGCCTGCCGAAGATTTTTCGAAGATCAATCCTTCATTCTGATTGACGTGACGCGTAGCTTTGCGAGTCATGTGCTTCATCGCGCCACCTCCTCGGCTTCCTGCTTCGCGGATCGAACCGAGCGTTCGCTTTCGGCAACCAGTCCGACGGCGGTGTCAATCGAGCTGCGCGTGCTCAGCTCGGTGCAGCACCACAAAGCCGCATTGCCCAGTTCGGGATAAAACTTTTTCAGTGGCAGGCCGCCGATTACTTTGTGTCCCAGCAAGCGGTTGTTAATCGCATAAGAATCTTCGCTGGTTCGCACGACGAATTCGTTAAAGCGAGGAGCGCCGCCAAACAGTACGGTGCTTTGCTTGCCGAACTGTGCGGCCGCATATGCCGCTTTTGCGAGGTTCTGCTTGGCGAGTTCTCGCAGCCCAACCTTGCCATAGACCGTCATGAAGATATTGACCATCAACGCGACCAGCGCCTGGTTGGTGCAGATGTTCGAGGTCGCTTTCTCGCGACGAATGTGCTGCTCGCGCGTGGCCAGCGTTAGAACGAATCCGCGCTTGCCATGCTTGTCAACCGTTTGCCCGACCAATCGCCCCGGCATTTGCCGGACGAATTTTTCACGCGTGGCGATGACTCCGCAATACGGCCCGCCGAAGCCGAGCGGCACGCCGAACGACTGCGCTTCCATGGCGATGATATCGGCTTCGCGCGGCGGCTCGACAATCCCCAGGGAGACTGCCTCTGCAATTGAGACCACCAGCAACGCGCCATTTCTGTGCACGATGTCGGCGACTGCCGCAACGTCTTCGATGGTGCCGAAGAAATTTGGCGATTGAATCAGCACGCAGGCGGTTTCCGCCGAGATCGATTTTTCCAAATCCGCCAGATTCACGCGCCCGTTCTCGCCGAAGCCGGCAGTCGAGAGCGGCATCCCCTGATGCGTGGCATAGGTAGCGAGCACTTCGCGATATTCGGGATGCAGGCTGCGCGCGACAATTACTGATCGGCGGCCGGTAAGGCGAACCGCCATCATGACGGCCTCAGCGGCCGCGGTGGATCCGTCGTACATGGAGGCGTTGGCGACTTCCATGCCGGTCAACTCGCAAATCATGGTTTGAAATTCGAAGATCGATTGCAGGGTGCCCTGGGAAATCTCTGCCTGATAGGGCGTGTACGCGGTGAGGAATTCGCCGCGCGAAATGAGCGAATCGATAATTACGGGGCGATAGTGCGAGTACGCTCCGGCTCCTAGAAAGCTGACATAACCTTCCGCATTCTCGCGCGAACGCTGGCGGAAGTAATCGACGATTTCCGATTCCGCCATCTGGCGCGGAATCTTAAGATCACGATTAAGCCGGTACTCGGCTGGAATTGGGGCGAAAAGGTCATCGACCGAACGCAGGCCCATCGCTTTGAGCATGGCTTCGCGGTCGGCAGGAGATTTTGGCAAATAACGCATAGGAAATGATTAGATGTAACTCGGGGTCACTTTGATTGTGACAGAACCGGATCGGCTTCGCTACTTCTGTTCCGGAAGATCGCCGATTTTCGAATTTCAATTGCCAAATAACGGATCAGAGATTCTGGTGATTGCAGAAATTCGACAACTGAGAGTTGGCATTTAGGCAATTCTTCAGTGGCCTCCTTCTTCTGCCACAAACTTATCGTAATCGGAGGAGGATAGCAGGGAGTCGAGCTCTTTTGGATTTTTCAAACTGATCTTGATCATCCACGCGCCGTGAGCGTCTTTGTTGACTTTTTCCGGCGAGGTGGCCAGGTCGCCGTTGATCTCAGTGACCGTTCCGGAGGCAGGCGCGAACAGATCAGACACCGCTTTCACCGATTCGACTGTCCCGAACGTCTTGCCTGATGTGAGTTCTGCTCCGACTTTAGGCAACTCAACGAAAACGATGTCGCCAAGCGATTCTTGCGCATGGTCAGTAATGCCAATGGCCGCGGTGTTCCCGTTCGGCTGAATCCACTCATGTTCTTTCGTGTACTTCCGGTCTGTTGGATAGGCCATAAAGCGTATAGCTCCTAATTCCAGCGAATTCCAACGCTAGGCAGCCTTCTTCGGCCGCTTATAAAACGGCGTCGGAACGAGTTTTGCTGCAACGCCTTGCCCGCGAATTTCTACTTTCAACATTGTGCCGTCGGCTGCGAACTCCAAAGGCAGGTACGCCAATGCAATATTTTTCTTCAGGAACGGTGCCGGAGATCCGCTTGTAACGTAGCCGATTTCATGACCCGCATGGTCGAGCACTTTATACCCGTCGCGTGCAATGCCGCGATCGACCATCTCTAGTCCCGCTAGAGTTCGCTTCACGTTTGGCTTTGCTTTTTCCAGCGCGGCGCGTCCAATAAATTCGGGTTTTTCCATTTTGCAGAAGCGATCGAGCCCGGCTTCCCAGACATTGATCGTATCGGAAATTTCGTGTCCGTAGAGCGGAAGTTTGCCTTCCAGGCGCAGTGTATTGCGCGCGCCCAGTCCGCAGGGGACAACACCGAATTCCTTGCCCACCCCGAGAACCTCGTTCCATACACGCTCGCTGGTTTGCTCATCGGATGGAATATAAATTTCGAATCCGTCTTCAGCGGTGTAGCCCGTTCTTCCGATCAGGATGTTCACGAGTCCACAGACCCTTGCACATGTGACCCAGTAGAACTTCACCTTGCCGAGATCCGCATCGGTCACCTTCTGCAGAACATCAACCGCCTTCGGTCCCTGAATCGCAATCTGCGTGAAATCATCTGACAGGTTTTCGACCGCGCAATCGAACTGGCGGGT
>JASHTD010000551.1 GCA_030040725.1 Candidatus Sulfotelmatobacter sp.
AGTGACAGTCTCATTGCCGCTGCCGGCGGGAATGGGAACGGTAAAGTTCCACTGTCCGCTGATATTCGTCGCCACGCCAGTGCTGTTGTTATTGTTATTGCTGTTGTTCGACGAACTAACGCCGCTGCAGCCTGCCAGCAGAGCAAGCACCGTGATGGTGAAAAGCAATTTCAAAACTCTCATCAGTTTTTCTCCCGTCTTCGTTTTTGTTTTCGATGGTGGAGGCTGGGTATTACAGCTTCGGCTTTATCTGCCGGCCAACGGGTCTTTGTTCATCGCCGCCGCTGCAGTCGATCGAGACATGCTGTCCGATGTCTTCCTCCGTCCCAAGCAAGCCAATATTGGTATCGTTAAAGGAAGCCCACACGTTGACACCGCCTTGACAGGCTTCGGGATAAGTGTCCGCGCCCATGCCAACATTGTTGAAGTAGACAGTCATGGTGCCGCCGTTATCTTGTACTCCGACGAAAGCGGGGTATTGGTTGAAGCTGAAGTTCACATTGGTTCCGGCGGCCGGGGGGGTCGTAATTGACGCATCAAAACTTCCCGATGCTGTATTCGCTTCTGTGTTATAGACAATCTGAAAGTTGGAGACATTCAGCACCGGGCTGGCTGAGTTGCCTGAGTTACCCGAGCTACCTGAGTTCGATGAGTTCGACCCGTTGCTTGAATTCGACGTGGTTGAAGTTCCGGGCTGGGTATTGCAGGCTGCCAGGAACAGGATTGACGCGAGAGCAAACAACTTCTTTCCGAGGATGCGTTTCATCTTGTCACTCTCCTAATTGGAAACAGGCGTACTGCATAGGCGAAGGGCTTCTGCGGCATTCCTAATTTTTCCTCCGCGCGCCGACCCTACGGGCAGCAGCCATCGCCTCGGGAGCGGCGTGCGAACGCTCCCGTCTCTCCCCATTTCGCGCTGGTCTTGCCGTGTTGTGACAACCTATCGCTGGTTCACTCAGCCACACATCCCCCAATTGGGAGATACATGGCTTGGATCCATAACCGAAGTAATGAGGAGTTTGCTGAGAATTAAAAGCGAGGAAAAATGAAACAGTCGACCGTTACTTTCGTGATACGCAAACCTGGTCTGGGATCGAAATCCTGAGGGACTTTTATATACTCCGCAATTCGATCTCTGGGGATATATGGAGCTAACACAGGTTCTCGATGGTCATTTGCTCGATCTTCTTTACTCGGCAGCGGGCGATCCAGGAGCGGAAGGCTGGAGTTTGTTTCTGCAAGCAGTAGCGGAACGAATGCGCGCAACGTGGACCGGCTTTCTCTCCATCGATGCAGCGGCTCGCGAACACTCGCTGAATTTCAATTTCGGAATTCCGGAAGAGGCAACGCGACTGTACGAGGAGTACTACGGCGCACTCGACCCCTGGTTTCTGGGCTACAAGCAGAAGAAGATGCAAGGCTGGGCCGGTTCCGGGGCGGAGCTCTGTCCGCCGCATGAGGTGGAGAAGACAGAATTTTGCAATGACTACTTCCGTCCTTACGATCTTTTCCACGAGTGTGGCACGATCATCGAGCAACCCGCAGGAAAACTGGGAGTGCTGACCTCACTGCGGCGTCGCCATGAGCCCGATTTCGGCCCGGAAGACGTCGGCTTTATACGGGCGTTAGTTCCGCACCTTAAACGTGGACTGTCACTGCACGAAAAGATTGTGGGACTAAAACAGGCGGCAACGGCAGCGGGCGAGGTCGTCGACAAACTGGACGTGGCGCTGATTGGTTTGAATGGAGAAGGTAAAGTTTGTTTCACGACTTTGCGGGCTGACTCGATTTTGCGCTCTGGCACCATTCTGGCTTTGCGCGACGAGCGTATTGTCACACGAGATCCTGTCTCAACCGCCGATTGGAACCGTGCCTGGAAGTTGGCGGCATCTCCGGAATTGGATACAGGCTCGTCTCCAAGATCCATCACCGTGCACGACGGCGAACACTGCCTGCACGTCGCCATGTTTCCATTTCGGCAAAGCCGTCCGCTATTTGCCGACCGAATGAAAGTGATGGTAGTGATTACCGATCCGGCGGCGCAACCGAAGTCCCGCGAAGACTTGCTCATGAGTTTGTTCGGGCTCACTCCGGCTGAGGCGCGTGTCGCCATGTTGCTAGTTTCGGGACTCGAGCCTAAAGAGATCTCCGAGAAAACTGAAACCACGCAAAACACCGTTCGCTTTCAATTAAAAGTGATCTACCGAAAAACTGGGGTAAACCGCCAGAGCCAACTCGTGCGCCTATTGTCGACGTTGCCTGGAACCTGCTTGGCCACTAGTGTTGCGCCTTTTGGAGAACCTAAGTCGGGCGAATTGCGTCCGCGCGTCGTCTGAACCGTGTCAGGACTCCCGGCGTTTTCAACAGCTGTTGGCAATAGAGAAGAAGAACTATGCCACGGTCCCGTTAAGGCACGGATACAGTGGGCAACTGCAAGGCTTGATCGCGCAGCGACTGGAACAAAACGCTGGTGAGATAGCGCTCGCCGAAATCCGGCAGCACCACAACCACCAGCTTGCCTGCGTTTTCCTTCCGCGCAGCAACTTTTAGGGCGGCAAAAGTCGCGGCGCCGGAGGAAATACCGACCAGCAATCCTTCTTCTTTGGCGAGGCGGCGAGCCATGTCGATGGCTTCGTCGTTGGTGACGGTGACGATCTCGTCGATGAAATCGGTGCGAAGAATTTTGGGAACGAAACCGGCGCCGATCCCCTGTATCTTATGCGGCGACGGCTTGCCGCCGGAGAGCACCGCGCTATCGGCCGGCTCGACGGCTACGGCTTTGAATGACGGTTTCTTCGGCTTGATGTATTCGCAGACTCCGGTGAGGGTTCCACCGGTGCCGATGCCGGAGACGAGAAAATCTACGCGGCCATCGGTGTCATTCCAGATTTCGGGTCCGGTGGTTTCAAGGTGAA
>JASHTD010000552.1 GCA_030040725.1 Candidatus Sulfotelmatobacter sp.
GCTCTGTCGATCGGCGGACCGACCTTCATTCACTGCCTGAATCCATGCCCGAAGGGTTGGGATTTCGATCCCGTGCTCTCCTTCGAACTCGGTGAACTGGCCGTGAATACGGGCATTTGGCCGCTGTATGAGATCGAAAACGGGAAGATCAAGTTGTATGGCAAGACCGAACAGATCGCGAACGGCAGGTTCAAACGCCTGCCGGTCCGCGATTACTTGCTCAAGCAGGGAAGGTTCGCGCACTTCGTCGAAGACGATATCGCGTACTTCCAGAGCAAGGTGGATGAAATGTGGAACAAGTGGCTGGTGCCGGGAGTGATTCCTCTGCAAAAGGAACTCGACGCCGATGTTCCACCGACTCATTAAGAGCAGCGGTTCTTGTGCTCTGCCTCGTTCGGGAGGACGAAACGGCAAACTGCCAGTCCTCCCGGGCAGGTTTGAAAAATGACCTCCTTTGCCAGCCCAAATTCCCAGGCTGTCAATCGTTGGCCCTCGAAGTAGTTGTCTCAGGATGTGAGGCGACTGGCTGGCGAGCGCGGGCCAGCTTTGCCTCGGCAGTCGACCGCACCCGCGCGGATGAACTACGAGGGAGGTACGAGGCATGCCCACAGCGACTTTAGCTACTCCGCAGCGAGACAGCGCGAAGGAAATGTACGGCCCGATCGCCGGAAACCGGTGGGTCCAGCTCATTTCCGGCATCATCGCGATGATTCTCATTTCCAACTATCAGTACGCCTTCACTCTTTTCAGCCCCGGCATGAAGCAGACATTCACTGGAGTTCCCTATGCAAAGATCGCAGCCGTGTTCTCAGCTTTCATTTTGTTTGAGACTTGGCCGATGCCGGTCGCGGGCTACTTTGTCGATAAATTCGGCATCCGCAAGCTCATGACCATCGGGGCGATCTTCATTGCACTTGGATGGGTGCTGGGCGGCACGGTCGCCAGAAATCCGTTCGATCTCTACATCTATTACGGTGTGATTGCGGGCACGGGTGCAGGCATCATCTACATTTCATCCGTCGCCAACGCGGTGAAATGGTTCCCGGATCGGCGAGGTCTGGCCGTGGGCCTGACCGCCGCAGGCTTCGGTGGCGGCGCAGCGCTCACCGTAATACCTATCGCCAGCACGATCCACAACCTGGGATGGGCCAAAGCAATGGCCGTTTGGGGCTTGGCACAAGGTGTCATCGCATTGATTGCCGCCATGATCCTTCGCCATCCGCCTTCAGGCTGGGCGCCGGCGGGGTGGGACCAAACCGTCAAGCAGGTCCGGAAGAACGTAGCACAGTCGAAAGTGAACCTTACCTGGACACAAACCCTTGCTCGACCTGAATTCTATTTTCTCTACACGATGTTCTTCTTTGCCTGCGCCGGTGGCCTCATCGCCACAGCGAATCTTTCGCAAATCGCCAAGTCGTTTCATGTGAGCGATGCGAAAATCCTTGGCCTCGCACTTGTTCCTCTGGCCGTGACGTTGACCTCACTTTGCAATGCCGGCTCCAGAATTCTATGGGGATCGGTTTCCGACCGGCTGGGACGCGAAAATACCATGTTCATGACATTTGGTATTGAAGCGATCCTGATCTACCTGGTGACGAAGATCGGGGGGCACCCCATCGCATTCGTGGTGTTGTTCTCGCTGGTGTTCCTGTTCTGGGGCGAGGTGTTCTCCTTGTTCTCAGCGACAACAGGCGATGTCTTCGGCCCCAAGTATGCCTCGGCTAATTACGGCATGGTGTATACATCAAAAGGTTTGGCATCCGTGTTCGCGGGTTTTGGAGCGGCAGCTCTGGCCGCATACCTGGGCGGTTCGTTTGCAGTGCCGTTTTACGTTTCAGCGCTTCTTTGCGGCCTTGCGGCGATCTTCTCCTTGTTCATCTTGAAACCGCTGGTGCGAAACCGAATCGCGAAGGAAATCGCTCCTGCGAAGCTAACCGCGTTGGGCCAGATGGCTCTTAACAAGGTTGAAACGAAGAAGGAAGAGAAACCACTGGCGCGCGTATCGTAATACTGCGGTCTAAGAAAAGGCCGCGGCAAACTTGTGCCGGCGATCACATAGCCGGGTGCTTTTGGTCACAGTGTTGCCAATCGAATCCGGGCAACAATGGCAAGTGTGGGAGGTAATCATATGCCAGCAGGACTAGTGGAAGAGCCAGTAGAAGTTGAAAAACAATCTCGGGAAGTTTCGAGACCGGCTGCGAAGACCCAAGCTCGCGATCAAGTTGTCACGCCGACGCCGAAGAAATCGTTGGCTCGTCGGATCTTCGAGGGCCGCGAAGAATATCTGGGCTGCACACCGGATTAATAAAGCCCCCTGATAGCTGCGGGTACGATCGGCTGCGGTAGCAGTTGACGCGTTGCCCGCAGCTTTTCTCTTCTTCTTTTAACGGCAGAAAGATTCTTCCGGCGCGTTAAGTCTCCACGATTTCCATTCCGGGATGCGCCGGGTGGCGGACCTGCATCTTTACTGCGACGGAAAGCCGCCGGATACCTTCACGAATAAGCCCGGGCTCAGAAAAAGAGAAGTTCAACCGCATGTGGCGGCAGCCCTCGAATACATCGTTGGCATAGAAAGAATCTCCCGGCACGAATGCAACGTCTTCGGCCAAGGCCGTGCGAAACAGAGACCGGCAATCAGCGTCCTTGGGCAGTGTGGCCCACAGAAACAATCCGCCCTTTGGATGGGTCCATGTGACCTCGGGTGGAAAGAATTCCTCAAGCGCATGGAGCATGGCGTCTCGCCGCTCGCGATACACTTGCCGGATCAGTTTCACATGCTGATCGAGAAATCCGTCTTTTGCGGTTTCATAAGCAACCATCTGATTGAAGGTCGAGGTGTGCAGGTCGGCAGCTTGCTTGAGCAACCCGAGTTTGCCGATTACCTCGGAAGGCGCCACAATCCAGGCCAGGCGAA
>JASHTD010000553.1 GCA_030040725.1 Candidatus Sulfotelmatobacter sp.
AAACGCGAGCCCTGCTCGAAGAAGGAAAATTTGAGCCGGCGGGATTCATGGTCGACCTGGTCACGATCCTTACCGCTTTATTTGGCCTGGCGCTGGCGGGATACTTGATATACGTGGAAAAGAGTCTGGGTTAAGAACTGCAAGAGCTCCACACAAACGATGGCGAACGAACACGAAAAAGAAGCAGCCGCACGCGAGAGCTTGCGCTTCATTCAAGATGGTCAAGTGGTTGGCATCGGCTCGGGATCGACCGTGGCTCATTTCATCCGGCTCTTGGGCGACCGGGTAAAGAACGGGCTGTGCATTCGCGGCATTCCAACCTCTGACCACTCGGGAGAGCGGGCGGTGAGCCTGGGCATCCCGCTGACCACGCTGGATGAATGTCCGGAAATCGATGTCACGGTGGACGGAGCGGATGAAGTTGACCCGCAACTGCGCTTGATCAAAGGTGGTGGTGGAGCGCTGCTGCGGGAAAAAATCGTGGCTTCGGCTTCAAAACAGCTGGTGATCATTGCCGATTCGACGAAGAGAGTCCCGGTGCTGGGGAAGTTCGGGCTGCCGGTGGAAGTGATCAAGTTTGCGCGAGCCGTCGTGCAGAAGAAAATCGAAGCCCTCGGCGCACGGGTTGCCCTGAGGCGGAACGGCGATAAGCCCTATCTGACAGACGAAAACAACTACATCCTCGATTGCCACTTTGGCGAAATTGCCGATTTGGACTGGTTGGCCAGACAACTGAGTGAGATGCCGGGAGTCGTGGAACACGGATTGTTCATTGGCATGGCCAGCATAGTGCTGATGGCTGAGGGAAGTGAAGTGTTCGAACTGCGCCGGGGAAAGTAGTACCCGGGCTCGATTTGCCGATTACCGAATGTCCGGCGTCAGAGGCGGGCGTTTACGCAACGCCTTGAGAAGAGCGACTCCACTGATGGCGAAACAAACCACGGCAGCCAGAGCCGTCGCCAGCATGAACCAGGGTTTGAGGTGAATGACATCTCCAAAAACGGCGCCGACGGAGAAAACCACGCCCAGAGCTGTAAGCAAGAGCGATCCTCGCGAAGACCCTTTTTCATTCGCCGAAATAGCTTCCGGCCGCAGCCGAAACTGTAAGAGCAGGGCGGCAATTCCGATCGCCGCTACCACCACCATCGACAACGGGCTGAGAAAAGCCGGACGGCTCGTATAAAGGACAATCAGCGCGAGCGCCGCGAGCAGGAGCCCAGCGGCGATGATGCCGCCAGCTGAGCGGGATCGCGCATTCGACCTGGCAGTTGGAAGTTCTTCGGGCACGGAATTGGCTCATCCGATTTATACAGGCGCGGAGCGCCTTTGCCAAATTGGGAATGGGGTAATCAATCGGTCGCGGGGTGGTTCCCACGGGGAAGCCGCTCCTCATGGGCTGGAGCCCCGTGGTTTACGGCATAAAGCACCAACTCCACCCGGGAAGAAACCCCCAGCTTGTCGAAGATGCGGAACAGATATTTCTTTATGGTGTGCTCGCTGAGATCGAGTTCGCCGGCAATGTCGCGATTGCTCAGGCCTTCGACAGCCAGGGCGACGACCTGCTCTTCCCGTGGCGTGAGCATTCCGCGGCCATGAGAGTTGACCACCCGCAGGGATGGCACCTCCGACACAAGATCGAGCAGGAACCGCATTTGCTCCGCATTGGCCCAGACTTGCCCCTCAGCCGCTCGCTGGATGCAGCGGCAAAGCAACCGGAAATGAGTGTTGGCAATGCAGAAAATCCCGCGAGCTCCGGAACGGAACGCGGTAATGGCCAGTTCGCGATCGCACGACTCAACCAGAAGGATCTTGGCTGCCGCAGGATAGGAAAGATGAAGGCGGCGCAAGGCCGCCATCTGGGTCGCGGTGCTGATGGAGTGATTCAGCGAAAACACAACCACCTGAGCTGCCGCTGCGGCCATCGCCTGAAGAACGGAAGCCTCTTCGACCCTGCAGATGGAAACCCGGAATTCGCTGCGGCGCCGCAATGCACCAGTCAGCAGCTGTGCTTGCATGAGATTCGAATCTGCAATGAGAACGGGAATTGCCTTGGGCGAGTGACGCTGCGCACTCATTGGAAAATTGGCTCCGGATTCAGAAAATCGATCTTAGGAGTACGCAGGTCGCAGACTCAAGTAAGCTCCGCGAAAAATTTACGACAGACTCTCGAATTGGGAAATCGGGAGACGCACCTGTGAAAAAGATGGAGCCTCGATAGACTCTGTAGGTTCCGGCAATTTGTTTACCTGCGCTTTGGCGACGATTGGCCGATAGGAAGGTCTCTTTTCCTTCCCGACAATTCAGAAAGTTGTGATTTCACGAACATGCAAGTCTACTTTCGTGGGTAGCACGTAAGAAGGCGGCTTTGACGTTCTGCGAAATGATGCGGGCGATGTAAAAGCCGCGCCGTTGCGAATGCTCCCTATTTCTTGGATCTCAAACCCCATGCCACTTAGGTAGACACTACTTTCCATGTCTTGCCATGAGATTCAGGCTCGCCCTATCCTGCGCACCGGACTGTAAAACCCCAGGCGTGAAAGCAGAGGGGGTAAGGCATCGTTGCATGAAAGGGACTACCAATTCGGTCAGAATCATCGGACTACTGTTCGTTGTGTTTTCCTTTGTTGCCGCATCTTCGCGGGCGGGAAAAGGACAGGGGCTGGGTGAACAGACTTCTCAAAGCGGCCAAACTGAAGCCGGCGTGGGGGCCACGACAGCGAGGGCCGCTGCAGTCGGGCAAGCGGACGGCACGGGAAACCCTGCGCTCGGAGGGCGCCGTCCGCTTTACCGGCTCAACCGCAGCGATGTTGTGACGCTGAGCTTCAGCATATCGCCGGAGTTCGACCAGACGCTCACGATCCAGCCGGATGGATACATCATGCTCAAGGATGCCGGTGCCGTGTTCGCCCAGGGTCTTACGCTCGAAGAATTGCAGCGTGCCGTAGACAAGGCTTACACGGGCTATTTACACAATCCCCTGGCCGCCGTGGCGCTGAAGGAGTTTGAACATCCTTATTTTATTGCGGGAGGCGAGGTCGGCCGGCCGGGCAAGTACGAGTTACGCGCCGATCTCACGCTGATCCAGGCGATCGAGATTGCGGGGGGCTTCACCCATCAGGCAAAACACTCGCAGGTCTTGCTGTTTCGGCGAGTCAATGACGGAATATTCGAGACGCACGTTTTCAACCTGAAGAGCATGCTGAAGAAGAAAAACCTGGGCGAAATTGCGGAGCTGCAACCCGGAGACTTGATTTTCGTCCCGCAGAATGTGGTTTCGAAGATTCAGCCGTTTCTCACCCGGCCAGCGTTAGACATGTACATAAGCTCGACGCAATTTTAGGACAAAGAGACTGCCGCATTTGTATGAACGATCAACGCGCACTTTCCAGAACAGAGGATAGAGACTCCCCAACGGTTCGGGAACTGGCGATGGTTCTGTTCCGGCAAGAAAAAGTTTTTGTCATTGTGTCAGGTTTGGTTTTTCTTCTGGCTGTTGTTTATGCATTCGCGGGTGCAAGCTATCGGGCGCATCTTCAGGTGCTGGTACGCCGGGGCCGCTCCGATCCTCCAGCCACCGCACAGCCGAACGCGCCTCCGGATTTTTCTCGCGTGGAAGTAACTGAGGAGGAGCTTAACTCGGAAGTAGAACTGCTGAAAGATGATGACGTCTTGCGGCGCGTGGCGGCGGCGAACGACCTTGCGGCGCATGACTGGCTGCGATGGCTGCGTCCGCGCGAAGATCCGGCTGCGCGGGTGGAACGGGCGGCACGAAGGCTCGGGAAAAAGTTGGATGTGGAAGCGATTAAGAAGACCAATGTGATCGCCGTGAACTATGACGCGGCCGATCCCCAACTGGCTGCTCGTGTGCTGCAGTCACTGGCTGCCGCTTATCTGGAAAAACACATGCAGGTGCATCGCCCCGCCGGACAGTTCCACTTTTTCGATGAACAGACGGCGGAGTCGCGGGGGCAACTGGAGCAGGCGGAAAAAAAACTACTGGATTTCACGAACGCACATGACGTGGTGATGGCTGCAAAGCAACGCGACCTGGTGCTCGAAAGCATCGACCAAGTGGAAGCGAACTACAGGCAAAGCCAGGCGCAGATGGCGGAAGTTGAATATCGCATCCGCGAGCTCAAATACGATCTGGCCCGGTTGCCCAAGCGAATGGTGACTCAGGTTCGCACCTCCGACAATCCGGAGCTGCTGCGGGCGCTAAAAGCGAGCCTACTGGACCTCCAGTTGAAACGGATTCAGTTGCTGACGAAGTTTGAGCCAAGTCATCCGCTGGTGCATGAGATCGATCAGCAGATCGCGCAGGCAAAGTTGGCGATCGAGAATGAGAAATCGAATCCGATCCGCGATGAGACGACCGATCAGGATACGAATTACGAATGGGCGAGAGCCGAACTGCAGAAGGCAGAAGTTGAGAAGAAAGGTTTAGAAGGGCGCAAGGCGACGGCAGTTGCACAGCTGGGGGAATATCGTTCGCTCGCGCGGCAATTTGGCGAAGATGCCATTATTCAGGATGACCTGACCAGCAGCGAAAAGGCGGCAGAGGACAATTACCTGCTGTACGTGAAGAAGCGCGAGCAGGCGAGGATGGGCGATGCTTTGGACGAAGGCGGAATCGTAAACGTCGCGATCGCTGAGAAACCTGTGGTACCGGCGCTGCCCAGATGGCCCCCTGCAATCGTCGTGCTCGTAGGTTTTGCGGGAGCAGTGGTCTCCGGTACCGGGGCGGCATTCACCGCCGACTATCTCGATCCGGCATTACGTACTCCGGAAGAAGTGACTGCATGTTTAGAGCTTCCGGTATTGGCGTCTCTGCCGGGAGGAAGAGGAACACGATTATCGGCGTAAAGGGGACGCTTGAAGGGGAAAAAATGAGTGCGAATTCAGAGGTGTTGCGAAGGTCCGACCTGATGGGATCGGCTGCCGAGGTGAATGCAAGCCCGCGGATGAGGATCGTTCACGAAACCAGCGGCTGGAACCGGGAAGCCTTCGCTCGCGAGCAAATTCGGACCCTGGTGCGCCGCGTCTTCTTTAATTGCGAAATGCCCATCAGGCAGGTCCTGTTTACCGCAATTGGGAGAGATTTGCGGCCGGCGAACATCTGCAGCCAGGTGGGAGAGGCATTGGCCCTGGAAACCACAGCGCGGGTTGCCGTCGTAATCCGCGAGCCGGCCGATGAAAAGAAAGTTTGCTTCCCGAGGAATGGCAGCGCAGCGTTCATCAAGGACGATGCCGTTCAACTGACGAGCAATTTGTGGCGTGTGACTGAGCCGGGTCCATGCGCCACTGTGGAAAACTCCGGAACTGGCCAATACTGGGTTTCGCGCCTCGCAGGATTGCGCAGCGAGTTTGACTTTGTGGTCATTCAGGGACCGGCCGCGGGAAGCTCCAGTGAAGCCGCGTTGCTGGCGGAACTTGCCGACGGAATTGTTCTGGTATTGGAAGCGGGCAATACCCGCAAGGCATCGGCTCGCAAAGTCAAAGAGTGCCTGCAGGCAGGGAGCTCGCGAATTCTCGGGACCGTCCTGAGTGAAAGGCTGTTCCCTATTCCAGAGCGAATTTATCAGCGTCTTTAAGGGCTTGTCACGGCTTCACGAGAGCTTCAGGTCGAAATCAGGAAATCTGTGGAAAAAGAGTCTGGAATAACGGTGGGATTCAATGAGCGCTAGCTAT
>JASHTD010000554.1 GCA_030040725.1 Candidatus Sulfotelmatobacter sp.
TCCTGCTTCATGCCAGGCACAAAATCGAGGGTAGGGTCGGTGAAATACAATGCTCCGTCCGGTCCAACGACAACATCGTTTGGAGTGTTCAGTTTTTTGCCGTCGTAATGATCCGCCAGAATTTTGTATTTCCCATCCGGAGTTACTTCGATCACAGCCCGCAAAATGCTGGCGCAATCGATGAGCCGGTGTTGCCGATCATAAGTGTTGCCGTCTGGATCGCCGAGCGCGATGACCTCTTCTTTTTTCCCGTCCGGGTAAAGTTTGTAGATTTTGTTGATGGTTTCATCGCTGACGTAAACAAACCCGGCCTCATCCCACACCGGACCTTCCGTAAAGCCGAAACCGGTGCCGACCATGCCGAGCTTGGCGTTGTGATCGATCAATTTCCAGAATTGAGGCGATGAAGTTTCGAGCGAAAACTCCCGTCGAGCTGCCTGCGCGAGCAGATTGGTAGAGCAGAAGCCGAGCATAAGCCACGCGGCCAGTGCGAATGTCAGGAACTTACGATTGCAGTTCATCAACACTGTTTTTCCTCTGGAGTTAATTGTGACGCTGAATCCGGCAGTGCCTCGGCGAACGTTCTAGTATTCAAACTCGTTGGCTTTCTTCTGAGCCGCAGCATCTGTGCCGCCGGCCGCGCGAATCAGAAAGCTAATGACATCATTCAGCTCGCGTGTGTTCAGCCGGATACCGTAATCCGAAGGCATAAGCGGTTGCGAATCAGTCTGCAGCTTGTCGATCTCTGATTTCGACAAGAAGAAAAAAGACCCGTCCAGCGACTGCAGTTGCATCGAGAAATTATCCTCATCGCGTACTCTGCCCGCATATTTTTCGCCATTGTGAAGCGTTACGGTCACCAATCGGGCCTGCTGGCCGTTGCTCGCAGGATCGACGATGGCATTGCGGATCTGGTCTGCCTCATGAATGCGCGCATACTCGGACAGATCCGCTGCAATGAAGCCGCCGTCTCCTGCAACCATGTGGCATTGAGAACACCCTGCCTTGCCGAAGAAAAGAATCTTGCCCTGCTCAGGGTTCCCGGGCAGGGCGGCCGTTTTGTTTTTCCCTTGCAGCGTGCGGAGGTGGGCGACTATGGCATGTATCTGAGAACTATCGAAGGAATGAAATGCAGGCATGCCAGTTCCCGGAACACCGTTCTGAATAATCTGGAAGATCTGTGAGTCCGAAAGCCGCTGTACGGTGGGCCGATCGGCAATGTCAGGCGCTCGCTCGCTGCCTCGGCCGTCCAACCCGTGGCACTGGGCGCAGGCCGAGGAGAAGATTTGTTTGCCGCGGATCGCACTCGCAGGTTTGCTATTGGCGTGTTGAGGCGCGGTTTGCGACCACGCTACCACGGCGCAGCCTGCTAACAGAAGCGATAGTACCAGCTTGCAGGCGCACCGTGATCGTGAAGGGAAGCGCATTTGGTAGGAAATTCAGAATAACAATTTCAGCGCGATCTGCATGATGCGGGGATTCTGCGCCGCCGTGATATATCCAAAGCCGCCGGCGCCGGTGTTGTTGATATCACCCACGGCTGTCGACGGGTTGTAGAACTGCGCATGATTCCAGATATTGAACGCTTCCGCCCGGAACTGCAGTTGCGTTGATTCCGTTATCTTCGTATCTTTCAGCAGAGCCATATCAAAATTATTGATTCCAGGTCCGGTAAAAAATCGCCGCATCGCGTTTCCGACCTGCCCAACGGGTTCGTCAACGAAGTAATTCGGGTTGAAATAGGGTTCACCTGCTGAGTTGCGCGGATTGCGGTTTACATAGAGATGGCTGCCATTATTGGCGTAGCTGGGCTTGTCGATTGTGTCATCGAATGTCCCACTGAGCGAGTTATCGTCGGTTTCGCTTAGCTGGATGGGAAGACCGGTGGCAAATGTCGTGATGCCTGAGATAGCCCAGCCCGCGGTGAGTCGCTTGGGACCGCCAGCGAATTTGTCAAAGGGCAACTGGACTGTGTAGCTAATGGTCAAATCTTGCGGCACATCAAAAACCGACAAGCCACGGTCCTGTCTGGGGTCAAGCGGATTGGTCGCATCAAACGAGGTCGAGCCGTTGTCTATCGACTTTTCATACGTGTAGGCAACCAGAAAGTTGCCATATTTCTCATTGTGTTTCAAGCTCACCTGCAGCGAGTTAAAGCTTGAACTGACAACTGTCGCCATGTAGGGGTTGCTGATGAAGTTATCCGAGGTCGGTGTGCCCAGCCCTGTGATCAGGCGAGTCGTGGCAAATGAAGTGACCCCAGGATATTCGGGATATGCTTTGGAAGTCGTTATTGCGGTTAGGGCGCCGGGGCCAGGATCCTCGCCAAATTGGCTGCACGATGACGGACTGGTGGGGCTCAAGATGTTCTTAGGGTTTCGCGAGTCCAACGCCCAGCACAATCCCTGATTGCTGGGATTTGTCTCCTCAAACGTCAACAGGTGCCGGCCCACCGATCCTACGTAGCTTACGCCCAGTACCGTAGACGAGCCTAGCTGCCGCTGAAGCGAAAACTCGAACTGCTGCACGCTCGGTATTTTGTCGTGAGGGTCTAAGTAGTCGGAGCCGGAAAGAGGCGTGGCTTGTACCCAGTTGAAGGAGGTGTCCGGATTCTTAGGCGATGCGTTTGGCGGGGGAAACGTGAAGGGAAACTTTGGTCCTGTGCTAACTTCACTCGACCCTGTCCCTCGATTAATAAATGGTGACGCCAGAAGCGTGGGCTCCGAAGAAGAGTAATACAAGCCGTAGGGTGCGTCTCCAACTTCCACGAAGCCGGTGGCGTCCTCAATGGCGCTATAGAAAATGCCATAGCCGGCCCGGATGCTACTTTTTCCCGGTCCCCCGAAGATTTTTCCGAGCAGGCCATCTGTTACATCCGGTGCATAAGCGAAGCCAATTCGGGGAGCAAAGTTGTGGTATTGAATGGGGGCCAAGGTTGGTGGCACACCCGGATCGTTCGGTACAACCAGACCCTTCGGCGCAGTCGGGAAGACTTGGGACTGCTCGCCCGGAATGACGGTCTCCAGTTTGTTTTGCGTGTCATACCAGGGGGTCATGATCTCCCAGCGAAGGCCATAATTGATGGTCAGAGTAGGCCGGGCGCGCCAGCTATCCTGGCCGTAGACTCCAAAGTACTTGTCGCGTGAGTCGAGGAGTTGTTGGCTAGCTTGCGTAAAATTAACAGGAGCGCCGATCAGATAATCAGCAAAATCCAGACCTGTCTCTGATCCATCGAAGCCGTATGCCCCGTTCGCGTCATCGTAGTTGCGCTCGTTAATTTGATCGTAGTGAGCATCTACTCCGAACTGCAGGGTGTGGGTTCCCACAATTTTCGTAAAATTGTCGATAATCTGATATGTGTTGTTAAATTGTCGCAGGGCGTCCTGAGGAAGTCCAAATTCGTAATTATTAAAGAAGAAAGATGGAACGCCTTCCAGCGCCGGATTCATGGGGTTAATCCCGCCGGTAGTATTCCAGGGCGTATTAAAGCCCAACGAGTTTAGCGGCACGCCCGTGCCGCCAATTGGAATTCCGCCGAAGTAACGGTCACGCAGATACACCAGGCGAACATCATTGACGGTGGAGTTGTTGATGGTTGTCGTCAGGCCGAGATTGATCATCTCCGCTCTACCCTGAACGCTGCTGTCAAAGCCCGGAAAAGAAATGCCTTGGGCGTAGGGAGTGGTCACTGAGAATTGATCGAAAAAGTAATAGCCGAACAAGCTACCGAAGTGCGTATTGGTGTCCAGGCGAATCCCAAACTTATCGTCTCTCAAGTGCTGGTTATAAGACGAGGCTTCGTAGTTAATGCCGCCCGGCAAACTTGCGTTGGGCAGCGGGATATATTTCAGAGTAGCCTTTGCAACCGGGGACCACGCCGACATGGGAATGACAGCGTTCGGGAAAACGCAGGCAGTGTTGCTGGTGCATCCGGGGCTGTAGTAAGGTTCCCCGGGCGTGACGGTATAGCCCAACTCTTTAGTGAGGATATAGGCCCAACCACCGAACGGATCTGCGGGTCCGGAGGGCGGAGTCGAGGTTCCGACGACGGTGCCAGTAAGCGAGGCTGCTTCATCCGTCAAATTTCCCGTGCGATCTTGAAGGCTAGGGATAGGGAGGGCCTGCGTCTGGCCCAGAATTTGCCGGTTCCCTTGATAGTCTCCAAAAAAGAAAACCTTGTCTTTCTTTAACGGCCCGCCGAAAGTTCCGCCAAACTGATTCTGCTTGAAATCACCGCGACCTCCGCCGAAATAGTTGGCAGCGTCAAAATCGGTATTGCGGAGAAAGTCAAACAAGTCGCCGTGAAACGCATTGGTCCCGGATTTGGTAACCACATTAATTTGGCCGCCGCTGAAGTTTCCATATTCGGCGTTGAAATTATTGGTGATGATGCGAAACTCGGAGATGGAGTCAAGATTCGGAATAATTGCCGCTCCATTATGGACGCCTTCCTGTGCGTCTGCTCCGTTCACCATGAAGCCGTTCGAACCGAGCCGGCCACCATTGACCGACTGAGTTCCATTGGTTTGATCGCCGGATACCGTCGTTTCATCTACGCCTATTCCCTCCGTCGTGTCCAGATTTTGATAAGGCGACACTCCGGGCTGTAATGCTAAGAGATCGATAAACGATCGCCCATTCAAAGGGACGGATGTCATCTTCTCGCCTTCGATCACTTCGCCCATTTGCGTGCTCTGAGTTTCGACGTGAACCACGTCCGAGCTGACTTCCACCTTCTCGTTGATCGTGCCGAGGTCCAGGCTGGCGTCGGCCCGAAGCGCCGAGTTGGCATCGATCACCAAGCCGGTTCTGCGGAAGGTCTTAAATCCGACCTGAGAGACTTCGAGCTCGTAGGTCCCGATAGCAAGCGCGGGCAGGCTGTAAAATCCCTTCGCATCGGTCTTGACCGAGGTCTTTACGCCGGTGAGGGTATCAGTGGCTACCACCGATGCGCCGGTAACGACGGCCCCCGACTTGTCGGTGACCACGCCGGAGATGCTGCCGGTAATGCTTGCCCAGCTGACCGCTGACACGAAAATTACAACCATAAGCGCCGCGAAACCCTGATTCCGATACGTATGCATCGCTTCCCCCTGGAAAATCATTTATACCCGGCCGAGGCATTACTTTCACACGGTGAAAGTAAACAGCGCTTTCCTGAAAATCGAGATTGAAATGGGGTTTATCGCAATCGGGGTATGGGTGTCAACCAATTTTCGTCAGGGCAAACCCAAGTGGCTGAAGCCATACCCTCAAGCGCGCAAGCGTTCGCGAACTGCGGCATAGCTTATTTCTGTTTAACGGCGATGGCAGAGACTTCGATTCTTGCATTGTTGACCAGGGCTGCGACTTGAACCGTTGCGCGGGCCGGTTTCGGGTCAGGCATCACAGTCTTATAGACTTTGTTCATTTCCGGAAACTCATGAATATCGGCGAGGAAGACCGTGACGCTGACGATGTCTTTCATCTCGAAGCCGGCCGCTTTGACGACTTTCTGAATGTTTTCGAGCGCTGCGGTCGTTTCCGGGCCGATGCCGCCGCTGACAAGTTTATCGTCCGCGCCCGTGCCCTCTTGTCCGGCGACATAGAGTGTATGGCCGGCGACGATGCCATCGCTGAATGGAAGTCCGCGGTCAGGAGCGAGATTGATTGCCTTATGTTGGGCCTCGGCGCGGCTGCCGGCCAAACACAGGATGATTGCGACTGCCAGCGCGCTAATAGCGGCCCTTCCGCCGATCAACTGGACAGCAGATTTCATTTTCTTTTTCTCCTTGGCAAAAAAATTGGCTCTTCCACATCGCGCAAAACAATGCTAGAGTCCGCGCACATATATACATCCGGGAGGGGAAATGAACAAGCCTTTCATTTTTACAGGATTGCATTTTGTGTCAGCCTTCTTCGTATTCGCCGCGATTCTTGGGGCGGTTTCGTACGCCGGGCGATCTTTTCGAGCCGAAGCCGCGCCGCCGAATCCGTCGCAGTCTGAAGCAAAACTCATCGCTGACTTTCGGCGTGTGGAAGTGGCTTCCGTCTCCGACGCCGTGGAACAACTGACGGGGAAGCGCATGTACATGAGTCATCGCATGCGTCCCATTTTCACAACAAAATTTGCCGGCTTCGCGCGAACCGTTCTTTTGAAAAAAGATGAGGGCAACGCTGATCCCGGTGCTCTCAATGGAATGCTGCAAGCCATTGACGACGGGTCAACCGACTCGGTTTACGTAATGGAGGTCGAAAATGGGGAAGATATTGCCGGGATGGGCGGACTCATGGGAACGGCGATGTTGGCGCGCGGATACGCAGGGGCGGTGATTGATGGCGGCGTGCGGGATGTCGCCTATCTGCGCAAGATCGAATTTCCAGTTTATGCGACCGGCATTGTGCCTTCCACCTCGGTTCATCATTACCGCTTCGCTGGTTCGCAGATACGAGTAACGTGTGACGGAGTGCCGGTGAATGCCGGCGATATTGTGGCAGCCGACACTGACGGGGTTGTCGTTGTTCCGCGGGTGGAGGCGGAAAAAGTGCTCGCCCTGGCGCAACAGATGGATTTTAAAGAACACTCCATGTATGCCGTCATCGAGCAAATGAAGTCGATTGTGGAGGCAGTCAAGAAATTTGGCAGAATCTAGATAAAGGCTATTGCACAAAACGGATTTTCATCAGATAATTCGCATTTTCATTTTGTCAGCGATTTAATTTTGCGTTTCTGCTCATGCCGGGAACTCCCAAGCGCACTTACAACATCACCGCGCTGCAGCGCGGCCTGCAGCTGCTGCAGCTGTTCAGCGAATCGCCCCAGGGATTCACCGCGAAGCAGGTGGCGGATAAGTCCCGGTTGCCGGTGAGCACGGTGCATCGTTTCCTGGTGAATCTGGAAGCCGGCGGTTTCCTCAACTGCAGCGGCAACCTGTATCACCTCGGAACCGCGTGTTTTGCGATTGGACAAGCGGCTCTGGCGCAACTCGACATTCGTCGGGTCAGCCTTCCATACTTGCAGCAATTGAACCGGCAAACCCGCGAGACGGTTCACTTGACGGTACGAAACGGCTCTTCCGCGGTCTACGTGGAGAAACTCGATTCCAGCGAGCAGTTGCGAATTTTTTCGCGCATCGGAGCCGCCGTTCCGCTTTACTGCACCGCCGTTGGCAAAGTGATGTTGGCGTATTTGCCCGAAGACCAGCGAGACCGGTTGCTTCCGCAGCTCACCATGCGACGATTTACGCCAAACACCGTCGGGAACCTCCAAGAATTGGAGGGCGAACTCCATCGTATCCGGAAGAACGGGTACGCCTGTGACCTCGAAGAGCACGAGCTGCATATTCGCTGTGTGGCTGCGCCGATTTGGGATCATGCCGGCCAGGTAAACGCGAGTCTCAGCGTTACGGCGCCGACGGTTCGCATGTCGATCAGCCGGCTGCGCCAACTCGCTCCATTGATTCAGGCTGCAGGACTGCAAATCTCGCGGGAGTTGGGATATCAATTGGCTCCGAGCCGCTCGCAACTGCGGAAAAATACAAACGGGGAGGCAGCGGTTGCCAAGTCGTTTTAGGCTTCGTGTCGTTAACATTCGCATCGCCGCAGGCAAGTGCGGCCCGCGTAGGAAAAGTTTCCCTTTGCGAGGCCGGTTTCTTCTCGTTCTCGTCGTCGTGATCGCGGGATCTGTCGCGTTCGGCGAAGACAACCCGCCCTCTGCGTTCTCTGCAAAGATCGACGTTCGATCGGAAGATCTGCTCATTCAGCCGCCGACGGCGAACTGGTCCTCGTACAATGGCGATTATTCCGGACGGCGCTACAGTTCGCTTCCTGTCATCAACGCAGAGAACGTTGCGACTCTCCGGGCAGAATGGGTTTTTCATGCGAGCAATACCAGCCGGCTTGAGGTGACGCCCCTGGTCGTAAATGGAATGATGTTCGTGACGGCGGCAAATGATGCAATCGCACTGGACGCGCAGACGGGGCGAGTGGTGTGGCGGCATCCATGGCCGATTTCTGAAGGTTTGATTGATGATGCGTCGGGACATATAAATCGCGGTGTCGCGGTCTGGCAGGACCGCGTTTACATGGAAACCGACAATGCGCACCTTCTCTGTCTTGATGCGCGCTCCGGCAATCTAATTTGGAACGTCGCCTACGCGGACTGGAATAAAAACTACGGAGCGACCAGCGCTCCTCTGGTAGTGAAAGACAAAGTGCTGGTGGGAACCTCCGGCGGCGACGATGGCGTGCGCGGTTTTGTCGCCGCGTTCGATGTGCTCACCGGCAAGCTTGCTTGGCGATTCTGGACAATCCCAGGGCCTGGAGAATTTGGTTCACGAAGTTGGCCTGGCAAGCTATATCTCCATGGCGGCGGAACTACATGGATGCCCGGGACGTACGATCCGCAGCTCAATACGATTTATTGGGGCACCAGCAATCCCGCGCCCGACTTCGAGGGCGGCGTGCGCCCGGGCGATGATCTTTACACCGACTGTGTCTTGGCCCTCGATCCGGATACCGGAAAGCTGAAGTGGTATTTCCAGTTCACGCCGCATGATTTGTTCGACTATGACGCCGTGGAGACTCCGATCCTCATCGATGCGGTCTATCGTGGCTCGGCGAGAAAACTGCTGGTTCAGGCGGATCGAAATGGCTTCATCTACATACTCGATCGCATCAACGGAAAATTTCTTTCCGCAACGCCATTTGTCGAAAAGCTGAACTGGGCCAAAGGAGTCGACGCGGCGGGCAGGCCAGTGCTGACCGGCATTCAGCCCGCAGCGGAAGGAACGCGCATCTGTCCCGGATATGCGGGCGCGACGAACTGGTTTGCGCCCTCCTATAACGAATCCACGCATTCGGTTTATTTCATCGCTCTTGAGGAATGCGAGACGTACTTTTTCAAATCGCAGAGTTTTCGGGAAGGGCGAGGCTTTTACTCGACTGGGGTGAAGCACATTCCGAGCGAGCCTTCGCAGAAAGTGCTGGTGGCTTTCAATCTGGATTCCGATTCCATCGCCTGGAAATACCCGCAGGCGGGAAATGGACGCTCTTCCAGCGGAACCATGACGACAGCCGGAGACCTGGTATTTTTCGGTGACGATACCGGCTCGTTTGAGGCCGTGGAGGCCCGAAGTGGAAAGCCGCTATGGCATTTCAATACTGGGCAGGAGATCAGCGCGTCGCCCATGAGCTACGCAATCGCCGGGAAACAGTATGTGGCGATTGCGGCTGGCAGTGACGTTTTCAGCTTTGCGTTGCCTTAATCGCGGGCTGACTTTGATTTTGAACAGGAGGACGAAACCAATGAATTTTATTTCTACTCGGCGCGCGTTCGCCACGCGCCTTGCTTCCGTGCTACCGATCTTCGGCATTGCGTCGGCAGCGATTCTTTCAAAAAGCGGATTTGCGCAAACCTCCGCGGCGCCAAGCGCAAACGGAATCCGAAAATTAAACGACGATGGCAAACCGGCCAGCGAGAAAGAAGTGATCACGCCGATCGTTGAGCGCGACGGCGTGCTCTACATTTCGGGTATCGGAGCGCACGACTCGCGCGATTCGAAAGAATGGACCATCGAATCGCACACCACAATCGTCATGGACAAAATCAAAAAGGCCGTCGAAGCCGGCGGCGGATCGATGGACACCGTGCTGCAGGCAAACGTATATCTGGTGAACATCGATCACTGGGATGGAATGCATAAGGTCTTTGCTACGTATTTTCCTCACGGGGGGCCGGCGCGCACCACGGTTGCTGTGGCTGCACTGCCGGGAAATTCATTGGTCGAAATTAACTGCATCGCCGCAGTAGCCGGCAAGTAACCGGCAAATGACCGGCGAGGAGAAGATTCAATGCGACTCAATTCGAAGTGGAATCGGCGCGGCTTTATCGGCACCGTAGGCATGATTGCCGGCGGCATACTGGCGCCGCGCAAGCTTTTTTCACTGAGCCGCGCAGCAGCGCCTGTCAGCACAAAGGTGAACGGCTTCGGCCATACCGGCAATCCCTACGAAGAACTTGGCGTGACCACCCCGATCAATTGTGAAGGAACCATGACCTACCTTGGCGGCTCGCTACCGCATCCTGAACTGGAAGCGGTCATGACCATGGCTGGGCGGCACTTTGTGAACATTCACGAATTAGAAGTCGCGGCGGGAAATCGAATCGCACAAATGCTCAAGCTGCCGGACGGTTATTCGGCGCTGGTGACCTGCGGCGCTGCCGCTGCGATCGAATGCGGACTGGCCGGCATCCTGACGAGCGGCGACGAGAAATTAATTCGGCAACTGCCGGACGTCAGCGGCATGAAGTCGGAAGTGATCATTCAGAAATCGCATCGCAACCCATTCGATCACCAACTGCGTTCCACCGGCATCAAGCTGGTCGAGATCGAAACCGTCGACGAGTTGAGGGCCGCCGTCAGCGACCGCACGGCGATGATGCATTTCACCAACTTTGCCAATGATGCGGGACAGATCAAAGTCGATGAGTGGGTGAAGCTGGCGAGGCAATTTAACGTTCCCTGCATGAACGACGCCGCCGCTGACACGCCGCCGGTTTCGCATCTCTGGGATTACGCCAATATGGGTTATGACCTCATCACATTCAGCGGGGGCAAAGCCATTCGCGGTCCGCAGTGCGCCGGATTGTTGATCGGCCGTCAAGAAATGGTCGCCAATGCGCTGCTGAACAACAGCCCGCACGAGGATACGATTGGCCGCAGCCAGAAAGTTGGCAAGGAAGAAATCCTTGGCATGGTCAAGGCGCTAGAACTTTTCCTGAATGAAGATCAGGACGCTTTGGCAAAAGAATGGCAGGCTCGCCTGGAACTGATTTCAGGCGAAATCACGAAAGTTCCCGGCGTCAGCACATCGTTTTTTGTTCCCGACATCGCCAATCACGTCCCGCACATGCGCATCACCTGGGATCAAGCACGTATTTCTTTGACTCCCGAGCAAGCGTCAAAGACTTTGCGCGATTCGAAGCCTTCGATTGCAATCAGCGATGGGGAAGGAAAACTAGGATTGGCTATGAATTCGTTTATGCTGCAGCCCGGCGAAGACAAAATTGTTGCTGCTCAGCTTGTCACGCTTCTGCGCGAGCATTCGGCCTAAGTGGGCAAGCCGAGACGAAAGATTGAAGGGGCATGGCGACTACGACAGGCATCGCTGCGAAGATCGAATCGCGCCGTTTATTTCTCCGGCATGCGGAGCTTCGATCCTCTTTTTTCGAGCCACGCGTTGAATTGCTCGATCATTTGCGGCGTCCACCTGTTGTCGATTTCGCCGGGTGTGTATTTGCCTTCGCGCAGCATCATGTGTCCCCAATCGTCGACCAGATGATCCATTTCCGTATCGTCGGCTACTTTCGCCGCCAATTGTGGCGGAACAAAAGTTACGCCTTCGGGATCGCCAATGGCGATGTCGCCCGGCATGACGGTTGCGTCTCCAATGCGGATGGGAACATTGATTCCCGTCAGCATCACGTGCTCCAGCGCAGAGGGATCGACGCCGCGCGTGTACACCTGAAATCCTGGAATCTCCCGAATGCCGGTGACATCGCGGACCGCCCCGTCGACAATCAGGCCATTGTGGCTCTTGGCATAGATGGCGGTCGAAAGATTGTCTCCCACGATCGTGCCGTAGCGAATTTTGCCGAACAGATCCACAACCAGAACGTCGCCCGGTCTCAGGATGTCGATGATCCAGGAGTTTTCATCTCCGATGCGATTTTCTTTTTTTCCGTTAGTGCGAATCACCGAATCAACATCCGGCCGCTGCGGCATGAAAACCGCGGTGACCACGCGGCCCACGAGGCGTTCTCCCGGATTAATCACCTTCCAGCCACCCTCGAACTGGTTTTTGTAGCCCGCATCCTGCAAAACGTCCCACGCTTCGTCGGCGGTAACGTCCTTCAGTCGCTCCACCACGGAGTCGGGGACATTTGGCCGGCCGTCGGGAAAGCGGTCGCCGTGCCAGTCGGGAGTAAATTCGATGCGTTGTTCTTTCGAAAAAAGATCGAGTTGTGCGTGGGCCGGCATCGCCAGAGGCGGTGCGAAAGAAAGTACGAGGGCGGCAACAGCGGCAAAGTTGTTCATAAGAATCTGGAGAAAACTTCGGCGAAGAAATCTGACTTAGTTGCGACCGTGAAAATATCACAGGCGGTCACTGTCGGCAATCTTCCCTTACATGTAGGACGCTATTGCGA
>JASHTD010000555.1 GCA_030040725.1 Candidatus Sulfotelmatobacter sp.
GATCGAGGAACTGAAAGCCGGTGAGGTCGGATTTCTGATTGCGAATATCAAGAACGTTGCCGACACAAAAATTGGCGACACGATTACGGATGACGCGAATCCCGCATTCGATGCCCTGCCCGGGTTTGAAGAAATCAAACCGATGGTGTTTGCCGGCATGTACACGGTGGATTCGCACGAGCACACGCGGCTGCGTGAGGCGCTCGAAAAACTGCGGCTGAATGATTCGTCGTTTTTCTTTGAGCCGGAAAGTTCCGTGGCGTTGGGCTTTGGCTTTCGTTGTGGCTTTCTCGGGCTGCTGCACATGGAAATTATTCAGGAGCGCCTGGAGCGCGAGTTTGCTCTTGAGCTGATCACGACCGCGCCCGGCGTGCGTTACAAGATCACAAAAACGGATGGCGAGCTGATTGAAGTGGATAATCCTTCGCGCTGGCCCGATCCGAGCGAGATTGCGAAAGTAGAAGAGCCGGTGATTCTGGCGACGATTCTGACGAACGAAGAATATGTCGGCGGGATTTTGAAACTGGTGGAAGAAAAGCGCGGCAAGCAAAAAACGTTTGAGTACGTCAGTTCGTCGCGGGTGATGTTGCACTATGAGTTACCGCTGAACGAGATAGTACTCGATTTTTATGACCGGCTGAAAACGGTTTCGCGGGGATACGCGTCGCTCGATTATCACCTGGCGGGATATTGGGAGTCGCCGATGGTGAAGCTCGACATACTTGTGGCGGGCGAGCCGGTGGATGCGTTATCGATCATCGTGCATCGCGAGTTTGCCTACGAGCGCGGCAAGGCTCTGGTTTCGAAGATGCGGCAGTTGATTCCGCGGCAGATGTTTGAAGTGCCGATCCAGGCTTCGATTGGGGCGAAAATCATTGCCCGCGAAACCGTCTCAGCTATGCGCAAGAACGTGCTCGCGAAATGCTATGGCGGCGACATCACGCGCAAGCGAAAGCTGCTCGAAAAGCAGAAAGAAGGCAAGAAGCGCATGAAGCGGATCGGTAGAGTCGATATCCCGCAGGAGGCGTTTCTAGCGGTGTTGAAGGTGGGGGAAGATAGTAACTGACAATTATTTACATTTTAGAAGATGGTCTGACCACCTGATGGATCGCAGCTGTTTCCAGCGTTTTTCAGTGCCTGGAATCGAGAGGATTAAAACGGCAAAATGTGCAAAACCCCAAAGCGGGAAGCCAGCGGGGAATGCCGACCGAGCGGTATGTTAACGGAGAGTAAATTGTCTAAGTGATTACTATTCAGCGTATTAGAGAAGGAAAAAACGAAGAATGTGATTCGGCGCACTCGCTTTGCCGATAGATATTTCGGGCCTCGCCAGCAATTCCACAAGAATTTCCACAGGCGATGCGAGGCAAGATAACTTGCGTGCTCTAAGGTAGTTACCAGCCACAACTACAGTAGTTCCTGTAACCAGAAGAGTTACTCCTCCGGAGCCAAACCACCCTCAACCAAAGTCTCAAACCGCGTGCAGCTTTTCAGGAACGCGAGATTGATTCGCCCGATGGGACCGTTGCGTTGCTTGCCGATAATGATCTCAGCCCGGCCCTGCAGGTCGGGATCCTCTTGTTTGTAGACTTCTTCGCGGAAGATGAACATGACCAGGTCGGCATCCTGCTCGATGGAGCCGGACTCGCGCAGGTCGGCGAGCTGCGGTCGGTGATCGCCGCCGCGGCTCTCCGGAGCGCGGCTTAGCTGTGAGAGCGCAATCACCGGCACACTGAGTTCTTTGGCAAGAGCTTTCAGCCCGCGCGAAATCGCGGAAACTTCCTGCGTTCGGTTTTCATAGCGCTTGCTGCCGCCCGACATCAACTGCAAATAATCGATGATGAGCAGATCGAGCTTGCCTTGCGACTGCTTGAGGCGGCGGGCTTTGGCGCGCATTTCGCTGAGAGAAATTCCGGGGGTGTCGTCGATGAAAATGGGCGCGTGGGCGAGCTGCTCCATGGCGCGAACAACTTTACGCGTGTCATCCTGCCACAAAGATCCGGTGCGCATTTTGTGAGCGTCGACTCTGGCTTGCGAACAGAGCAGGCGCATCAGCAAAGCTTCGCGCGACATTTCGAGAGAGAAAACGCCGACGACCTGCTGATCTTCGACGGCGGCATTCTCGGCGATGTTCATGGCGAAAGCGGTTTTGCCCATGGACGGCCGGGCGGCGATGATAACCAGATCGGAACGCTGCAGGCCGCTGGTCATTTCATCGAGATCGGTGTAGTGCGTGGCGAGTCCGGTGATGCGCTGGCCGCGCTGCAAGAGCGCGTCGACGGAGCCGAAGGATTCGCGAACGATCTCCTGCACGCCCAGAAAGCCGCGCCCGATACGCTTTTCGGAGAGCTGAAAGATGGCAGCTTCGGCGTCGTTGAGAACTTCTTCGGCGGCATCGGCTTGGTCGGAGGCGCGGGCGATAGCGGTGTTGGCAGCGTGAATCAGACCGCGCAGCAGCGCCCTGTCGCGGACGATCTTGACGTAGTGCTCGATGCTGGGACGGTCAGGAACTCCATGCAGAAGGCTGGAAACGTAGGCCACATCGCCGATCGCTTGCAGCTCTTTGTGTCGCTCAAGTTCGTCGATCAGCGTGATCATGTCGATCGGACGCGAGGATTCGGCGAGATCGACCATGCGGGAGTAAATGCGGCGGTGCGAATCGAGAGAAAAATCTTCGATGCGCAAGTGCTCGGCTGCCTGGTTGTAGGCGAAGTTATCGAGCAGGATGGCGCCGAGAATGGAGCGCTCGGCTTCTACATTCGCGGGAAGAGTGCTGATGCTGTAATCGGTGGTGGCCACGCTTGTCCGTTTCCCCAAATCTCAAAACGCCTTCGGCAAACTAAATCGATAAAGGCTGTGAATGCGAGGCGCGTCCTTCGGAAAACGAAGGCTGATTATGAAAATTTTCTGGTCAAGTCAGCGTCGGAGAAACTGCGCTCCAGATTAGAGTGAAGAAAAAGCGAAGCAGAGTCAAGGACAAAAAGATGCGGCGCGGGCCAGCCACCCGCGCCGCATGTCCGTGGATCCCTCAGTTCTGCCCTTCCCGCCGCCAGGAGCAGCGAGACGATGTCACCGGTCCGACAGCGCTCCCCATGGGTAAACCCAAATGGAGTGCCACTTTTACCGGCGCCGATTGCCACGCGTGGTTCGGAGAATCACGCAAAGCAAACCGCCGCGGTGGGCCAGCAGCCCAACCCGCTCAATGAGCGTGAAGTGGAGGAGGCCGCAATGCCCGGGCAAGAGGCATGCGCTCACGCGCTACCAACTGCCCTCTGGCAACTCACCCTCGAGAATTGCCAGCTGCCGCCAGCGTCACCGCAATCATCGTTCGACAGACTTGAGAGTGCTCACGTTTTCGCTGAACCCACTCTGCGGCAGAATGTTGCGTTGAGCAACAGAAAAGGCGTGAGGTTGTGTGCAGAAACTGTGGAGGATGAGAATTCGCTGTGGATGGATGAGGAAAAATATGGGAGAACTTTGGCCGTAAAAATGAGCCGCACGGATTTTCAATAACTTAGACGGTGTAAAGGAAATGGAGGGGAGTAGTAGGGCCATGCGGCTGAAAATAGTTCGCTAATGGCCCTAGGTCGTCAATGCTGATAAGGATCCTTCGACTTCGCAGAACGATTCGCGAACGCGAATCGTCCGGCTTCGCTCAGGATGACAAACGGGAGGGGGCGGGTGGCCCATTCAAGCCCGGTTTTGGCTTGAGTGGGGCAGTTATGCGGCGCAAAAAGCCAAAGCCCCGAGCGATGCCCGGGGCTTTCAGATACCAAACGACGTCCGCGAAACAATTTAATGATAATCTGCGTTAGGGCAGAACACAAGGGAACTTTGTGTCGAGTGAGCCGAGGAGGGCAAGGGAGTTGAACCCTAGTGGCTGCAAAGTCACTCGACGTTTCGCGGACGTCGTCCAGTACCCACTGGCAATACCCTCCTAAACGCTGTCCGCCAAACGCGATTTTAAGCACTCAAACTCCCGAGCAGGACACTCGAGTGCAGGAATATTTCGGGATGTTGCCCAATTCGGGAAAATAAAGGCACGATCGCACCCGGCCTCGAAAGCAGATCCCTCGCTTGCCCTTGGATTCGCTCGGGCGGCACTCGGAATGACAAGTGGATGATAGGGATCCTTCGACTCCGCAGGACGATTCGCGGGCTGCGAATCGTCCCGCTTCGCTCAGGATGACAGGGTAGTGGCAAGAGGCGGACACGAGTGTCCGCCCCGCACAAACCGAACCTAATCCCTCACCCCATCCATAAACGCCCTTAACTTCCTCGACCGCGACGGATGCCTCAGCTTGCGCAGCGCCTTGGCTTCGATCTGGCGGATGCGTTCACGAGTGACGGCGAACGACTGCCCGACTTCTTCCAGCGTGTGCTCGCTGCCGTCTTCGAGGCCGAAGCGCATCTTGATGACTTTTTCTTCGCGCGGGGTGAGCGTGCGGAGCACCTGCCCCGTCTGATCCTTCAAATTCACATTGATCACCGCTTCGGCAGGCGAAACAACGGCGCGGTCTTCGATGAAGTCGCCGAGGTGCGAATCTTCCTCTTCGCCGATCGGCGTTTCGAGAGAGATCGGCTCCTGTGCGATCTTCAGCACTTTGCGGACCTTGGCGACTGGAATATCCATGCGCTTGGCGATTTCTTCGGAGGTGGGTTCACGGCCAAGTTCCTGCACGAGCTGCCGCGAAGTGCGGATCAGCTTGTTGATGGTTTCGATCATGTGCACCGGGATGCGGATGGTGCGTGCCTGATCGGCAATCGCGCGGGTGATGGCCTGCCGAATCCACCAGGTGGCGTAGGTGGAAAATTTGTAGCCGCGGCGGTATTCGAATTTGTCGACGGCCTTCATCAGGCCAATGTTGCCTTCCTGAATCAGGTCGAGGAACTGCAGGCCGCGGTTGGTGTATTTTTTTGCGATCGAAACTACGAGGCGCAGGTTGGCTTCGATGAGCTCGCGCTTAGCCTGCTCGGCATCCATGTCCCCCTGGATGATTTCGCGCTGGGTACGCTTGATCTCCTGAAAGAGGAGTCCGGCTTCCTGTTCGAGCTTTTCAATCTCGCTGCGCACGGCGCGAGCCTGGCGGCGATATTCCTTTTTCTGATCTTCGCTGCGGGTGGCGTCGGCTTTGCGCTCGAGATTCTGCGCCTGGCGATCGAGCGAACGCATGGCATCGACGGTTTTGTTGACGCGATCGATGAGGCGCTTGCGCTCGGCGTTGGTAAAACCAAGATTGCGCACCGCCAGCGAAACGCGGACGATGCCGCGGGCGAAATTCTTGCGGGCGCGGCGATAATCTTTGGGCCGCTTCTTCTGCGACATCGCGACGTACTTTTCCTGCAGCACGCCGACTTTCTTGTACAGCTTGGCCATATCGTCGATCTTGCCGGTGAATTCGTTCAACCGGTTCTGGACGATATCGTCGGTGATTTCTTCTTCATCGAAAGTGACGACTTCCTTGATGGAGCGAACGCCTTTTTTCAGGTCTTCGCCCATAGCGAGGAGTTCGTGAATCACGATGGGCGAACGCGAGAGAGCTTTAAGCACGCGCACCTGGCCGCGCTCAATGCGCTTGGCGATCTCGACTTCGCCTTCGCGGGTAAGCAGAGGAACGGTTCCCATCTCGCGCAGGTACATGCGGACGGGATCGTTGGTTTTCTCCATCGCGCCGGGAGTGAGGTCGAGTTCGACATCTTCTCCCTCTTCGATGTCTTCGAATTTTTTATCGAGCGTCGCCGAAGGCAGCTTGGGGCCTTCGAGCACGTCGATGCCTTGCGTACCGATGGTGGTGAGCAGGTCGTCGAGATCCTCAGGGCTGTGCACGTCGTGCGGGATCAGCTCATTGGCTTGATCGTAGGTAAGGTATCCCTTCTCTTTGCCTGCATCGACCAACTTCTTAATGTCATCGAACTTGTCTTCAAGAGCCAAAAGATGTATTCCTCAAATTCATCAATTCGCTCGGCGAGGAGCGTGTATTCTTTTGAAAGGTGGGAATCTGGGGCAGCGCGGAGTTGTGCACCTAGCACAAACTTTCAGAGTTTAGCACATAAGTACCACGCCGTCTATCACTTGCCTCGCCAGAAGCCCGCACCACGCCGATAAGCGCAACTTCACTAAATACTTAGATGGTCCGGCAGGGTGTTTTGTTTCAGGCGGTTTGGCAGATTTTGCGTTTGTGCCGGAGGTTCTTCTTCCCAAGCTTTCCGCCTTTTCCTAACTTTCCGCCTTTCTTCTGTTTCTAAACTTGGCAGTGGGCCAGATTGGCCCGCGCGAGATTCCTCGTCCCGCTGATGAAGGCGCGGGACGTCGGAATGACGCCGACGACAAGGCGCGCTGCAGTTTTCGCTTCGAATCTTTCTCATGCGGATGCCAGCTCCTCGGACTTCAGCCAGTTCGTTTGAGCTCAGCTTCGCTGAGATTGGGATCGCGCAGAGCGCGGCTGAGGCGCTCGACCTGCAGCAGCAACTCCCGCATCCGTGCCTTATCGTCAGCGACGCCCGGCTGCTTCAGTTGGCGCTGAGTTTCTTCGAGCCGACGGCGCAAGTGGATGCGGCGGAGGGCGCGCACCGCACCTTCCAGGCGCTCGGCGGTGAGCTCTTCGTCTTCTTCTTTGAGCAGAATGGAGGCCAGCAGGCGGCGGTCGCTTTCGGAGCGGGGGATATCCATCACATCGGCGATTTCGGCACCGGGGTTGAGCAGCGACTCGATCAGCGATTCGGCAGCCAGGCTGCGATGCAGATTTTCGGCTTGCATGATGTAGTGGGCCTGACGGGCGGGGTCGAACTCTTCTTCTGCGCCATCGCGCGCGGAAAGGTGCTCGGCCTCGGGCTGCATTTGCCGCGAGGACGCGAGGGCGCGGATCAGAATTTTTTCGGCGTCGGTAACCTGAGGCTGCTGGGCAGGTTTGATGGAGCTGGCGGAGCGATCGGAGGCAACGTGGCGGAGCTCTTGCCGCAGCACGGCGGAATCGATGCCGAGTTTCTGCGCGATCTCCTGGGCAAGTTCATCGCGTGCAATGCGATTGGGAATGCGCTGGATGTGCGGCAGCAGATAATTGACGGCTTTGACCTTGCCTTCGGAAGTTCGCGCCGGGAATTGAGTGCGAGCGCGGTCGATCAGGTAGTCGAAATATTTCTGCGACCCGCGCAGGGCTTCGCTGTAGGCGTCTTTGCCCTTGCGGCGGATGTAGAGATCGGGATCGAAACCGGACTCGAGGGTGAGCACGCGAATCTGGAATTCTTCCTCGACGAGAAGGCCGAGCGTGCGCTCGGTGGCTTTGGCTCCGGCGGTATCGGGATCGAAGTTGACGACGACGTTTTTGCTGAAGCGGGCGAGCAGCTTGGCTTGCAGCTCGGTGAATGCGGTGCCGGAGCTGGCGATGACATTGTGAAATCCGGTGGCGTAAACGGAGATGCAATCCATTTGGCCTTCGACGAGGATGGCGTAATCGAGCTTGCGGATGGCCTCTTTGGCGTGGTCGAGGTTGAAAAGAACTTTGGATTTGGAATAAATCGGAGTTTCGGGAGAGTTGAGATATTTCGGTCCGGCTTTTTCGTCGGTGGAGAGAGTGCGTCCGGTGAAGGCGATGATTTTACCGGCGTCGCTGGTGATGGGGAACATGACGCGGTTACGGAATTTGGAGTACATCGCGAGTCCTGAGTCGCGAGTCCTGGGTCCCGAGTCCACGGAAGAATTTATATTCCCACCCTGTCCGTCCACAGAACGGACGGACAAGGGTGGGGCAACCGCTTTAGTGCTTTCGCCCTGCTTCCAGGAAAACAATCCGCTTTCGCGGAGGGCTTCCTCGCCGAATTCGTTGATGAGGCGGTCGCGAAGAAGAAA
>JASHTD010000556.1 GCA_030040725.1 Candidatus Sulfotelmatobacter sp.
ATTCATTCCATCGAAATTTGCCAGGGAGACTCCCCGCCAGTGCAATGCGTACTGCCCGCCTTTATCTCCGTCGATCTGAACGTGCATGACCAGGGCATTCGATTGCTGGATCTCTCCGATTCCTCCCAACTGCACCCGATCGCTGAATCCGGTGGAAAAGTTGGTGCCGAAAGCGTAGGCGCCCATGTATCCGGAGGCGGTGCGGGGCAAAACGAAAAATATCACAGCGGCGCCAGTCAGAATCATTCCGGCCAATACCGGTGTTAACCGCGCCAGCGAAAACGCGAGATGCCGATGTTCGTGCAAATCGCGCGAGTGGCGCGCGTGGATCTGGGCGGCGCGTCCGGAACGCCGCATTTCCATCAGGATGAAACTGGCCACACCGGTCAGCATGAATCCGGCAAAGAACACGAGGAAAATACTGTCGACCGTGAGCACCGCCGACGCCAACACCATCAGAAATGCGACGATCGTCAGCATCACATAATCGCGATCGCGGCGCAGGGAGAAGGTTCGCACCACGACAGCAAATAACACCAGATGAACCGTAGCCGCGAGAAAGTTGCGCGAAAACAGGAAGTAATCGGCGGCGTAGAAAACGAAGTAGGCGATGCTCAGAGGGGTTGTCCAACGCTCCGAAAAAGCTAAGCGTCGGCGTCTCGCCAGCAGATAACCGCGGAAGGCCAGCGCCCCGCCGACCAGTATTACAGTCGGCAGATCGAGCGTGCCGGTGCTGGCCAGCGTGCCAAAACCCATAAGCACAAGCAGATAAATGGAAAGCTCGAAGTATTTATTGATCGCCTGCGATACCGGGATCACGTCGTATTGTGGTTCGGTCTGCGGCATCAGTAGGGTTGGCGCTTTGGCAGATTGGCTTGCCTGGTCGCCCATAGTTTTGACGAACATTTGGCCAAACAACATTTGGCCGAACAAACGACCGCTGCTAAACACTCGATTCTTTCTATTGTTCGACAACCACTCTTTGAATGGAAGGCCTCACAGGCAAATCCTTGCACCGAAAGTCACCACGCCTTTCGAAGAACGAACCGTCCTGTTGCCCGCCGGGGAACCCACCGTACTTTGTTAAAATGATTCCGGTCAGGCATCGGCCTCACGCGACGCACTCTCGCCAACCCCGCCAGGTCCGGAAGGAAGCAACGGTAACGGGCTCTTGCGTGTGCAGTGAGTCGCCGGTGTCTGGCTTAATTGTTGGTTCGTCTGGTTCATCTCGGCGGTTGAAATTCATCCAAAACTGGTCCAAATGGGGGATGACAAATGAACTCCTTCGGCCGCTTAGTTGGTTTCGCATTCTTGTGCGTCTCTTCTCTCGCAGCGGCCCAAACCGCGAAAGTCAGCTCTGTTCTCGACATGTCGGAGTTCGTTGAGGACTGGCAAATCTCCAAGCAGTTCACCATCGATGTTGCCAATGCGATGCCGGCAGAGCTTTACGACTTCAAACCCAATCCTGCCGAAATGACCTTCGGCGAGCAGATGGTACACATTGCCGCTTCGAACGTGTACCGCTTCAACGAAATTACAGGGATCAAAATGCCCTTTGCGCTCGATCGCGACAAGCCGCTGCCTTCCGATAAGCAGTCTGCATTGAAGATGCTTGATCAGTCGTTCGATTACGTCATCGCGGTGCTGCCGCAGATTACGCCCGAGCAACTCAAGCACACCTGGCATATAGCCTCGTGGAAAGGCCGTCCCGATCCCGACGGCCGGGCCATGATCATGAATATGTTCGTTCATACGGCTCATCACAGGGCGCAATGCGAGGTTTATCTTCGCGTCAAGGGCATCACGCCTCCGACCTATACATTTTGAAAAATTGTTTTGTCGGGTTCTTCGGCCTCACTTCTTTACAACATTCTTACAACTCTCTGCGCAAGAAACTCTCCTGCCGCTCGTCTTTAATATGTCAAGCTTTTGACGAATAATTTTGAAAGGGCCGCGCAGACATGCTCCGTAATTCACCTGAGAAACCAATTTCTCCTTCCGTCACGATTCGCGTTTCCGGCAGCTTGTCGCAAGGCCATCTCTCCTATCTCGACCAGCTTGTGGGTTCGGCGATCGATTGCGGCCTCTGGCCACTGCTGGACATGATTTATCTCGAACAGCTCGACCAAGACGCGCTGAACTATCTGATCAAAGGCGAAGGCCGCTACTTCGGCATCGTCAGCTGTCCTAACTTCATTCGCGAATGGATGCAGCTCGAGCGAAAACGCTGCGCCGCCTGAGAACAGAATGACGAAGCCGGTTGGAAGCGAACATGGAAAGCGGTTAGACAATCACGCCTCAATCGTTCACAATACTTGTTCCGTTTTTTCAGGAGCTAGAATTGAACGATTCCCCCACCCCTGCCCGCACCAATGTGCGCGTAAAAATCAGCGCCCTCGGCACTTACGTTCCACCACGTCTTCTAACCAATGCCGATCTCGAGAAAATGGTTGATACGAGCAATGAATGGATCCTCGCTCGCGTCGGCATCCGTGAAAGGCACATCGTCGATAAGGGCACCGCGACCAGCGACCTCGCCGTCCAGGCGGCCAAGAAAGCTCTCGCCCAGCGCGGCATCGGTCCCAACGATATCGACGCCATAATTGTGGGCACGGTCACTCCAGATATGTTTTTTCCCTCAACCGCATGCCTGGTGCAGCATAAGCTTGGCGCCCGCGGCGTGTGGGGATTCGATCTGTCAGGGGCGTGCTCGGCATTCGTCTATGCTGTGCAAACGGGCGCGCAATTCGTCGCGACCGGCGCGCACAAGCGCGTACTGGTGATTGGAGCGGACGTGATGTCCTCCATTATCGACTACACCGACCGAGCGACTTGCGTAATCTTTGGCGACGGCGCCGGCGCGGTGCTTCTAGAACCCGCGGAAGACGATTCGATTGGATTAATTGACTTCATTCACGAAGTCGACGGCTCGGGCGGTTGCTTCCTCTACATGCCCGGCGGCGGCAGCCTGAATCCTTCGACCCGCGAAACTGTCGATCAAAAAATGCACTACGTTCACCAGGACGGCCAGCAGGTCTTCAAGTTCGCCGTGCGCAAGCAGACCGAGGCCTGTTTGCATCTGCTTGAACGCAATGGGCTAAAGGGTTCCGACGTGGATGCCTTTATTCCGCACCAGGCCAATCTACGCATCATCAACGCGACGGCGGATCGTCTTGGCCTTCGTCCAGAAAGCGTCATCGTCAATATCGACCGTTTCGGCAACACCACCGCCGGCACGATTCCACTGGCAATGAATACCGCGATGCAGGAAGGCAAGCTGAAAAAAGGCAGCCTGGTGCTGATGGCTTCGGTGGGGGCGGGATTCACCGTAGGCGCAGCCCTGCTGCGCTGGGCTTTCTAGGCAAATACTGAATCATTTCCGAGCGGCAAAATTCTGGCAGGAAGACCACAAATCAATGAGATTTTGCAGGCGATTCATTACCTTCCGATGACCTCCGTAATCGCCCGGGCATGATTTCTGTGGCTACTGGCGCATGGTGGTTGTTATCTTTTCGCAGCATTCGCTCCACGTGGGGATGGCGCGTATGAGCAAGGCCATGTTGCGAACAACGTTTTGCTATCTTCTTCTCGTTCTTTCCGCGCTCGGGCAGGCCGGGCAGACACCGAAAGACGATTCCCAGCCCAACAAGCTGATCTTCATGGAACGCCTGTGGAACGAAGCCCAGGTGAATCGCGATTCCCGCGCGCTGGATGCCATGCTCGGAGCTCATTTCGTCAATACCGAGTACGACGGTGAGGTCAGCGACCGGACCCAGTTCCTGGCCGGCATCAGGGATCCGCAGTTCAATCTCAGCAGCCTCACCATTCAGGACACGAAAGTCAGCATGTACGGCGATTCAGCCGTGGTTACCGGAACCTACCGCACGAAGGGCACATACCAGGGCAAGCCTTATGAACACATCGGGCGCTTCACCGATACCTGGGTCTTCGCCGAAGGCCGCTGGCAGTGCGTTGCCAGCCACACCAGTCTGGTGAAGAAGTAAGCCGCGATTTCTTGCACATCTTCGCTTCGCAGAGCGACTCAGCACCGTGAAATCGGCTTCATCAAAACTGCGTCCGATTCGCATTGGGCGTGATCTAAGTCTGAACGGGTGGACGAACGCCAATCCGTTTGGATTTCACGCATGCAAGGAACTTCCCGGCCCCGTCGATGGCAAACCCTGTTGGCCTTCGCCATCATTTATTTGGTTTGGGGCTCGACCTTTCTCGCGATCCGCATCGGCGTGCGCGAAGTGCCTCCGTTCCTGCTGGCAGGCATGCGCTTTTTCACTGCCGGAATTGTGCTCTATGGCTGGAGTCGTGCGAAGGGGACGCCGTCGCCGAGCCGCCGTGAATGGGGCGCGGCCGCGTCGCTGTCTGTGCTGATGTTCGTCTTCGATTATGGCTTGCTCTTTTGGGCAGAGCAGCGCGTACCCTCGGGCGTTGCCGCCGTCATGATGGCCACAACTCCTGTGTTCATGGCGCTTGCCGAAATCTTGTTCCTCCAGACTCAGAGGCTAACGTCTCGTTTGGCAATTGCGCTTTTGCTCGGGATTGCCGGCGTCGCGATTCTCGTCAGCCATTCTTCGGGTCTTGGCCAGGGCGCAATCGATAGGTGGGGGGCGATCGCTTTAATCGTGGCGGCAATTAGTTGGTCGGCGGCAGCGATTCTTCTCCGCAAGCTGCCGCTGCCGGAATCGAAAGTGATGAGTTCGGGAGCACAGATGCTTGCAGGCGGAATCTTTCTCACTTTCGCGGCTGCCGTGTTGGGAGAATTCAAAGTTTTTCGCGTGCAGGCGGTCTCTCTGAACGCCTGGCTGGCGTTGATTTATCTGATTTTCGCCGGATCAATCGTCGCCTTCACGGCATACGTTTGGCTGATTCATCACGAATCGCCAACGAAAGTCGGAACCTATGCGTACGTGAATCCGATAGTTGCGGTTCTGCTGGGATACTTTTTCGGCGCCGAGGCACTGACCGAGCGGACTGTGCTCGGGACCCTGCTCGTGTTGGTCAGCGTGGTGGTGATCACGACGGCGAAGAAAAACACCTCTGAAGCGAAAGAGCTGATCGAAGAGGAAGCCACATAAGTGGCGTCATCCCGAAGGCCCCGTTTTGGCTAGAGGGCCGAGGGATCTCGTGCGTAGCGATATGCCTACGGCCTTGTCATCTTCTCCGGTTTCATCAACTGATCGAATTCTTCTCCGGTAAGATACCCCAGCTTCAACGCCGCTTCGCGCAGGCTGCTGTGCTCGACATGCGCTGTGTGCGCGATTTTTGCTGCCTTGTCGTATCCAACTTTCGGAGCCAGCGCTGTCACCAGCATCAGCGAATTCTTCACATACCAATCAACTTTCGCGCGATCGACTTCGATGCCCTTGATCATGTATTCGACGTAGCCGTGGCACGCGTCCGTGATCAGCGTGACTGAGTGCAGAAAGTTGTAAATAATCACGGGCTTGTAAACGTTAAGCTCGAAATTTCCCTGCGACCCAGCAAATCCTACGGCAGCAGTCGCGCCATGAACCTGCACGCAGACCATGGTCATCGCCTCGCACTGCGTTGGATTCACCTTGCCAGGCATGATCGATGATCCCGGTTCGTTCTCAGGAATCGTCAACTCGCCCAACCCGCAACGCGGGCCGGAAGCCAGCCAGCGAATGTCGTTCGAAATCTTCATGAACGACGCGGCCAGCGTCTCCATCGCGCCCTGTGCGAAAACGATCTCGTCATGCGCCGAAAGCGCAGCGAATTTATTTCCGTGCGAACGGAAGGGAAGTCCCGTCAGTTCGGCAATTTTCTTGGCAGCGCGTTCCGCAAATTCCGGATGAGTGTTCAAACCCGTTCCCACTGCCGTTCCGCCGATCGCAAGATCGTATAGACCTTCCAGCGTCTGCTCCAGGCGCTTGATGTCACGTTCGAGCAGTGCCGCCCAGCCGCCGAATTCCTGGCCGAAGGTTAGCGGCACAGCATCCTGCAGGTGCGTGCGGCCGATCTTTACTACGCTCTCGAACTCTTTGGCCTTTGCCGCAATCGCATCGTGGACGCTGCGAACCGCGGGGATCAGCGCGTTTTTCACGCGATCGGCCGCGGCAATGTGCATTGCTGCCGGAAACGTATCGTTGGATGACTGCGACATGTTCACGTCGTCGTTGGGATGAATTGGTTTCTTCGACCCCATCTCGCCGCCCGCAATTTCGATGGCGCGGTTCGAGATGACTTCGTTCACGTTCATGTTGGTCTGCGTGCCGCTACCCGTCTGCCAGATGCGCAACGGAAACTGATCGTTCAGCTTGCCGGAGATGACTTCGTCGGCGGCCTGGACGATTAACTTGGCTTTGTCCGAGGGCAACTTGCCCAAATCCTGATTCACCAATGCGCAGGCTTTTTTCAGGATCCCGAAGGCGCGAATCAACTCCGGAGGCATGGTGTCGCGGCCGATATTGAAGTGCAGCAGCGACCGCTGCGTTTGCGCGCCCCAGTAGACATTCGCAGGGACTTCAATTTTTCCCATGCTGTCAGATTCGATGCGGGTCTTTACAGCCTGAGCTGCCGGTTCGGTGAGAGTGGACATGACGGCTTCCTGAATGAGCGCAAGGATGAAAGAACCTTGAATTATAGCAATGCGCCTGCATGCTAGAATCATCGGTCTCTGGTCAATCTTCGTGCCTGCTGGGCACAGTTGTCTCAGAACCATGCCAGACCTTTTCGTAGCCGAAGAAATCGAGACACTACCGAAGGCCAAGACGCTCGCCGATCCGGAAATGAGCTGCGATGTGGTCGTCATTGGAGCCGGCCCAACCGGCCTCGCGTGCGCCATTGAGGCGCAGAAGATCGGCCTCAAGGTGATAGTTGTCGATAAGGGCTGCCTGGTGAATTCTCTGTTTCACTATCCGGCAGGCATGCTGTTTTTCACCACTCCTGAACTGCTTGAGATTGGCGACATTCCGTTCACCACCGCCAATCAAAAGCCCACGCGCGAGGAGGCTCTCGAGTACTACCGCAAATGCGCGGAGCATTACGCACTCGATGTTCGGCAGTACGAGTGGGTCAAGACGGTCATGGGCGAAGACGGCAAATTCAGCATCACGGCGACGGACCGCGCCGGCCGCCCGCACGATTACAAAACGCGCAAAGTGATCGTCTCTACCGGATACTACGATCTCGCCAACCAACTTGGAATTCCGGGCGAAGATCTTCCCAAGGTATCGCATTATTATGGCGAGCCCCACCCTTATTACGACAGCGATGTGCTGGTCATCGGGGGAAAAAATTCCGCTGCCATCGCGGCGCTCGATCTCTGGCGCCACGGCGCGCGCGTTACGCTGGTGTATCGCGGCTCGCAACTGCATCACCATGTGAAGTACTGGATCAAGCCCGATCTCGAAAATCGCATCAAGAATGGGGAAATCGAAGCCTACTTCAACAGCTCCGTGCAGGAAATTGGCGTCGACCATGTGGTGGTGGACATGCCCCGAGGCCCGATTCGTCTGAAAAATGATTTTGTGCTCGCCATGGTGGGCTACCATCCCGACTACGATTTCCTGCGCAGTATGGGTATTGAATTGTCTGATGAGCAATGCCGCCCGGTGTGCGATCCGGTTTCCCTCGAGAGCAACGTTCCAGGGATCTACGTTGCCGGCGTGATTGTCGCCGGATCGCGCACCAACGAAATCTTCATCGAGAACGGCCGCTTCCACGGCCGGCAGATCGCCGAGGATCTGAAACTCAAGCTGGGACGCGGCTAACAAGGCCTGATTCGCGTTCGGGGTCTGCCTGGGAAGCATTGTTATCACTCCCAGCCGTTTGCAATCTGCGAAGCGGCGATAATGTCGCGAGAAACCTGCTCTTCTGCCAGGGCATCTCCTGCTGCAACGGCCGGCGCCGAACTCTCTTTCCGGGTTTTGTTACCCTAGCCATTCCCATGGAACCGCAACCGGAGCGCGAAATACCGTCGATCTCACTAGCGTCATACCTGCGCCTGTTGCAGGAGAACCGCAACTTCCGCCGCCTGTGGCTGGCACAGATTGTCAGCGAGATCGGCGACTGGTTCTACACACTCTCGATTTACACATTGCTCTTGCAATTAACCGGGCGCCCCAGTTCGGTTGCACTGGCGCTGGTCCTGCAAGTCCTGCCGCAGACTTTCGTTGGTCCCGCCGCGGGCGTGATCAATGACCGATTGCGGCGCAAGCACGTCATGATCACTGCCGATCTGGTTCGCGTGGTTGTAGTGATGGCAATGCTTCTTGTGCGCTCGCGTTCGACCGTCTGGCTGGTTTACCCACTGTTGCTGGCCGAAACCATCATGGCCGCGTTTTTTGAGCCGGCTCGCAATTCCGTGATTCCCAACATCGCCGCCAAAGATGAAGTACTCATCGCGAACACGCTCTCCTCGGCAACCTGGTCGGTGAATCTCCTAATCGGCGCTTCGGTCGGAGGGCTGGCTGCTGCCTTCTTTGGCCGCGATGCGGTGTTCGTGCTCAACGCGCTGTCATTCCTTGCGTCG
>JASHTD010000557.1 GCA_030040725.1 Candidatus Sulfotelmatobacter sp.
ATAATTGCGCTCATTTCCCGAGGAGAATTTCGAACTTTCCCGCAGTATACTCTTCGCAGTATGGGATTGAGCATGGCCCATTCGTGCACGTAGGTACTTATCGGGGACGCAGCTTCGCCAACTTCGCAGCCGCCGCGTCCAAAGTTTCAAGTTTCTTGCAGAATGCGAAGCGCACCTGCTGCGCTCCGTCCCGGGGATCACGATAGAAACTCGAGCCGGGCACTGCGGCCACCCCGACTTCTTTCACCAGATAATTCACGAACTCGATGTCGTTGGCGAGACCGAACCGCGAGATGTCGGTCATGACGTAATAAGCTCCACGCGGACGAAAGCACCGAAATCCTGCCGCTTCCAGCGCGGGGACCAGATGATTGCGGCGTGTGCGGTAACCCTCGGCCAACTTTGCATAATATTCCGGAGGCAAACTGAGTGCAGCGGCGCCGGCCTCTTGCAGGGGCGCAGGCGCTCCGACGGTCAGAAAGTCGTGCACCTTGCGAATGGCATTCGTGATCGGCTCTGGCGCAACCGCCCACCCCACGCGCCATCCGGTGACGCTGTAAGTTTTTGACATGCCATTGATCGTCACCGTGCGCTCGCGCATCCCGTCGAGCGCAGCCATGGAAATATGCTTTGTGCCATCGTACAAAATGTGCTCGTAGATTTCGTCGGTGATGGCGAGCACATCAAACTCGAGACAAAGGTCGCTAATCAATTCGAGCTCGGAACGCGTGAAAACCTTGCCGGTGGGATTGTTGGGGGTATTGAGAACTATTGCTTTCGTATGCCTGTCGAATGCGTGCCGCAGTTCTTTTTCATCGAACATCCATTCTTCACTTCCCTGCGCAGGCGGGCGCAGTTTCACAAACCGAGGCCGCGCGCCGCTCAAGATTGAATCCGGCCCATAATTTTCATAGAACGGCTCGAAAACGACTACTTCATCGCCCACGTTGCACACCGCGAGCAACGTTGAAATCATGGCCTCGGTCGAGCCGCAACATACCGTAACTTCCTTTTCAGGATCGACGGAAATGCCTTGCCAGACGCCCATCTGCCGGGCGATAGCGTTCCGCAGACTCTTCGCACCCCAGGTGATGGCATATTGATTGATATCTTTTTCAATCGCCGCGCGCGCCGCCTGCTTGATCTCTTCCGGCGCGGAAAAATCCGGAAAGCCCTGCGCCAGGTTGACTGCTCCATAAAGCATCGCCTGGCGGGTCATTTCGCGAATCACCGATTCGGTGAAGTGTTCGACCTTGTCGCTGAGAAAGTGCTTCGGCGCGATTGCGTCATCGGCGGTCTGCCGCGTGGATATTGCCTTGGCCATAGCGGGCAGATTAGCACAGGCTGATGTGGCAGGAGCATCGTCAGACGCTGCCCCCTTCGGCGGTCAGTGAAGGCGTCATCCCGAGCGCAGCCGTAGTGTCCAGGCGGAGCGCGGGATCTCCGTCGTCGATGAAGCCTGCCTTGTGAGATCCCTCGGCTCGCCGGTGCAAGCGCGAGCCATCGGGATGACGCCGGGCGGTAGGTGGTCATTGATGTGAGGACCAGATTGCGAATGCTAGAATCGTGTCTGCAATCGACCATGCTGACCGGCTCCGAAATTCGCCGCAAGTTCCTCGACTTCTTCGTTCAGAAGGGGCACAAGGAGGTGCATTCGTCGTCGCTCGTTCCGTCGAACGATCCCACGCTGCTGTTCACTAACGCCGGGATGAACCAGTTTAAGGATGTTTTCCTCGGCCTCGAGAAGCGCGACTACAACCGGGCCACAACTTCGCAAAAATGCGTGCGCGCCGGCGGCAAGCACAATGATCTGGAAAATGTCGGGTTCACCAACCGCCATCACACGTTTTTCGAGATGCTGGGCAATTTCTCTTTCGGCGATTATTTCAAGAAGGACGCGATCGCCTACGCGTGGGAACTGATCACTTCTCCCGTTTGGTTCTGCATCGACAAAAACAAGCTCTACGTTACGATTTTCAAAGGCGAAAACGGCGTGCCACGTGACACCGAAGCCTACGACTTGTGGGCTGCGCAAGGCGTGCGCCAAGACCGCATCTTTGAAATGGGGATGAAAGATAATTTCTGGCAGATGGGCGACACCGGCCCGTGCGGCCCGTGCAGCGAAATTCACTACGACATGGGCGTCGCGGCTTCGGATTCGGGTCACGCCGATTGCGCATTTCCATGCGACTGCGGCCGCTATGTCGAAATTTGGAATCTTGTGTTCATGCAGTTTGACCGCGATGCTTCGGGGAAATTGAATCCACTGCCCAAGCCGTCGATTGACACCGGCATGGGCCTGGAGCGCGTAGCGGCGGTTCTGCAGGGAGTGATTTCGAATTACGAGACGGATTTGTTTACGCCGCTGATCGAACGAGCGGCGGGGTTGACCTTAGGGAAGAGTGCAGGCACTGCGGAGCTTTGCTCCGCCGGACAGCCGGGGGCGGCTGTCCGCACAAGAGTCGAAAAGAATCCAACCGCTGGAGCTACCACAGGCCATGTGGCGACGGCAGCCCTCGGCCGTCGAGCCGAGCAACGCTCGGCACCGGCGACCGGCAGTAAATCGGCGGCGTCTCTGCGCGTGATCGCCGACCATTCGCGGGCTGCAACGTTTCTCATTTCGGATGGCGTGGTGCCGTCAAATGAAGGACGTGGCTATGTGCTGCGGAAGATTATTCGGCGGGCGATAACCCATGGACGATTGCTAGGGCAAACAAAACCATTTCTGTATGAGATGGTCTTTGCCGTGCGCGATTTGATGCAGGATGCGTATCCGGAACTGAACGAAACGGCGCAGCGCGTGGCGAAGGTGGTGCTGACCGAGGAACAACGGTTCGCGCACACTGTAAGCTTTGGAATCACACAGCTGCAAGAAGAGGTGAAAAAAAGCCGTGAAAATGCGATTTCTGCCCTGCTCGAAAAACTGGACGAAGAAAAGCCGGAACACCGTCGGAGTATAACAGCAGCGTATAGGAAAGCCGTGGAGTCGAACGACAACTCCATGCTGACCCGCGAGGTCGAGAAGCTATTCGGGAGGCAACGATCCGAGCAATTCAGAACGGATCTCAGCATTGCGCTCGCGCTACCGCTCACGCTGTCGGGTGCGCAGGCATTTGACCTATTCCAGACCTACGGGTTGCCACGAGACTTTATTGAAGACTTCTGCCGCGATCTCGGTATTCCCTCCGATACATCGGGTTTTGAAGCGGCCCTGAGCCAAGAGCGCACGCGCGCACGCGCCTCCTGGAAAGGCGCAGCCAAGCAAACCGCCAATCCTGTTTACCAGCAGCTTCCAAAATCCGTCTTTGAAGGCTACCGGCAAACGCGTTCCGACAACTGCGAAGTACTGGCGATCATTCACAACGGGAAGGGCGTGCAGCAACTTGAAGCGGGCTATAACGGCGAAGTGATTCTCGACCATACGCCGTTCTATGCCGACTCCGGCGGCCAGGTCGGAGACAAGGGATGGTTTTACTCCGACGATCACAACACCGTCGTCGCCGAAGTAACGGGATGCTACGCGCCGATTCAGGGAGTAAGAGCGCATCAAGTCGTCGCGAAATCGCCGATTCGAATCGGCGACAAAGTCGATGGCGTCGTCAATGCCGACATCCGCGAATCCACCATGCGCAATCACACAGCCACGCATCTTCTCCACGCAGGCTTGCGCGAAGTTCTGGGAAAGCACGTGAAGCAGGCAGGATCGCTCGTTGCGCCCGATCATCTGCGCTTCGACTTTTCGCACTTCACCGCGGTCGAAGACGAAGAGTTGCAGGATATTGAAGACATCATCAACAAAGAAGTGCTGCGCAACCAGATCGTCGAGACCATCGCCGACGTGCCGATTGACGAGGCGATCAACCAGTACCACGCGATGGCGCTCTTCGGAGAAAAATATGGCGACAAGGTGCGCGTGGTGCGGATCGGCGATTTCTCGACCGAACTTTGCGGCGGCACGCATACCGGCGCGACTGGCGAAATCGGCCTGATCAAGATTCTGAAAGAAGGCAGTGTGTCGTCGGGAGTGCGGCGCGTGGAGGCCGTCACAGGCACGGGATCGCTTGCGCATTTTCGCAAGGATCACGAGCTCGAAAACTTTGTCGCCAGTGTCACGACTCACGGCGAGGCGGCATCTCCCGCCGAGGCTCTTAAATCCGAGTTCGATAAGAAAGATTCCGAGATCAAACGCCTTACGCGGGAACTCGACCAGGCCCGCATGAAGTCGGCATCCTCGAGCACCGCCAACATCAGCGAAAAAATCAAAGATGTAAAAGGGGTTAAGGTTCTGGCGCATCGCGTCGATAATCTCGAGATGCCACAGATGCGTACGCTGGTCGATCAACTGCGCGACAAGATCGGCTCGGGCGTGGTGGTGCTGGGGTCGGCGAGCAATGGCAACGTCTCGCTGATCGTTGGGGTCACAAAAGATCTGACGAATAAAGTTCAGGCAGGCAAAGTGATCGGTCCGGTGGCGCAGAAAGTTGGCGGTAAAGGCGGAGGCCGACCCGATCTTGCCGAGGCCGGCGGAAAAGACTCTGCGGCGCTGGATTCCGCGCTGGACGGGGCTTACGGAGTAGTCGAATCATTACTGGCGTGACTTCGAGACTCGCATGAGTTCGAGCGACCATCCGATGGACGAGCGCTTACGCTTCATCAAACACAAGGGCAAAGCCGTCTACGCGGTGGACTTCACGAATTGCACCCCGAAGGAATTGTTGTTGTTGCTCGATCAGATTCGCGCCAGCGTCGCGAACCACGAACCGAATTCGGTGCTGATTTTCGCCGACTTCAGCGGCGCCCAGGTGGACAAGAAAGTTGCCACTCGCCTGAAAGAGGTGCTGGTGCTGGACCGCCCATTCGTGAAGCGGTCCGCGTGGATCGGAACCGAGAGTGTTCCCGAAGTTTATTACGAGCACTTCAAGAATTTTTCGCAGCGCGACTTCCCCACTTTCAAAACGCGCGAAGAAGCCCTCGACTGGCTCGTGGCTGATTCGTAACCTCATCGCCCGGCTGCGGCAGCCTTTGTCACTCTGCGATGAACTGTGCAGGCCCATCGATTCGAGAGAATCCCTGATTGCCTCCTCACTCCCGACCGTGTTAGCCTCAACATTCGGAAGGGGATAAGCCTTGCCGAGAGTTCCCGCCGGCCTGGATCACAAGGAGAGTGAGATTTACCGGCAGCTTGATCCAGAGCGGCTCCCTCGACACATCGCGATCATCATGGATGGCAACGGGCGCTGGGCTAAGCGGCGCCATCTGCCGCGTGTGGCCGGCCATCGCGCCGGGGTGGCTGCTGTGCGCTCGACGGTAGAAACCGCGGCCCGCATCGGTATCGATGCCATCACGCTCTACGCATTTTCCGAAGAGAACTGGAAGAAGCGACCGAAAAGTGAGGTCGATTTTCTCATGCGCCTCCTCGGCCGGTATTTAAAGGCCGAACTGCCCACGCTCAACAACAACAACATTCGCCTGGAATACATCGGACGGCCGCGAGAGCTGCCAGCCGATGTGCAGGAGCGCATGGAGTGGGCGCGGGAAAGCACTGCGCGAAACACAGGCACGGTCCTCACACTGGCTTTGAACTATAGTGCGCGCAGCGAACTGGTCGACGCATTCCGCTCGATGGTGGAAGCAGCCTCGCAAAATGGAGGCATCGAGCACCTGAGAATCGACGAAGACGCAATACGGCAGCATCTTTATACGCGTCACTTGCCCGATCCGGATTTAGTGGTGCGCACCTCGGGTGAGATGCGGCTGAGCAACTTTTTGCTCTGGCAATTGGCTTACGCCGAGATTTATGTAACGCCCACTTTATGGCCTGATTTTCGGGGAGCGCATTTGCTCGAAGCCATCGCCGAATACCAGAAACGGGAGCGGCGCTACGGTGGCCTCAACGGCGACGCCCACGCGCAACCACGGCATGCCGCGCACGAAAAGGCTGCAAGGTAGCCGAAAACCTCTTCACCGCAGTAGTTCCCAGGTCACAGAAAAAACAGTATGAACCGCTACGGTTCCTTCGCGCTTTCTGCGTTCTCTGTGTCTGTGTGGT
>JASHTD010000128.1 GCA_030040725.1 Candidatus Sulfotelmatobacter sp.
ACGGGAGCATTCTGCTGAACCGCGGTCCACAATGCCTGAATGGAATATTGGATGGAACCATCTCCGGTCACGCAAACTACTCTTCGATTGGGATGAGCCATCTGCAAACCGACCGCCGCGGGCAAACCAAATCCCAAAATGCCGTTCGGTACGGAATAAAACGAACCAGACTCGTCGAGCATGAGGTGCCGGTCCAAATCTCCTTTCGAGGACGGGCATTCCTCCGCAACAATTGCATTTCTGGGCATCACCTGGTTGAGAACGCTGAATAAATACGCCGGTGTGATGGGAATATCCGGGTTGGGTTTTTCCAGAGCAATTTTCTGCCGAGCAGAACGAGCCACTCTGGCTTTCGTATGACATCGAATGTACTCGGCTGCAACTTTCACGTTTCCATAGATGCTGCTCCCCCTCAATGCCGCCGCTGCCTGGTCGGCCGAATTAGTGATTTGAAACAGCTTAGTAGAGGTCCGGACCGTATCTCCCGGAACGTGTGTGTAATACAGGAAAACTCGCGCCCCCATGACGATGACGGTATCGTAAGCGGCCAATTGATCAGCAAGAGGTTGCTGCGCCGGCAAGAGTCCACCGCGAAACAGGCGATGGCTTCTGGGAAATGTCCAGCGCGAAGGAATCGGATCCTGAAAAACCTCCGCATTAAGATGCTCGGCCAGCGCGATGGCTTCTTCCCACGCCCCATCTTCCTCGATTTGAGGGCCTGCGACGATCACGGGATTCTTGCTCGCATCCAACGCACTCACCACTCCATTCAGCGCGTTCGCATCCGGCATGGACGTTCTGGTCACATCGTGCACCGGCATCTCATCCGTTTGCTGCATCCAGTCATCCATCGGTATGGAAATGAAGACTGGCCCCATGGGCGCCTGCATCGCCAGATAATATCCGTGAGCAATCGCGGCGGGAACATCTTGGCCGCGCAGGGGTTCGTAAGCCCACTTCACATACGGTTTCACGACTTCGACTGCGCGGCTGCTTAGAAATGGTTCCGCCATAAGATGCCGGCGATCTTGCTGGCCGGTTGTGATGACCAAGGGCGCATGACAGTAATGTGCGTCAATAATGGCTGAGAGACCATTACCCACACTCGCGATCGAATGCAGGTTTACAAATGCGGCTTCTCCGCGCCCCATCGCATATCCGAGCGCGGCGCCCGCTGCTGAGCGCTCGTGGAGCGCGAGGACATACTTGAAATCTTTCGGCATGTCCCGCAGGAAGGGCAATTCTGTTGAACCGGGATTGCCGAAAATCACCGCCATCCCCAGTTCCCGCAATAGTCGATAAGTAACTTCTCTTACAGTGCTCACGGTTCTTCTTAGCTCAAGGTGCAGACACGCAGGTTATATCATCCCCTCCGTAAATAGAGTTACTACGGAATTCAAGTTGACATCGACGATATGCTAGCTTCTGCAACGGCGCGTCCCCAGACTGGGATGCCGTTTCACTATCTTTTCGAGGAGGTTCTTATGCTGACCGCAGAACCAGCTCGAACGAGTCTCGATGCCGTCGTCAGGGATTACGGATTTCCCGATGTTCACATTGGCGCCGGAGAGAGTGAATCTCCCTGGGTGCCTTTCAAGGAAAATTCGGCCATCCGGCATCTCGCGTTCGATGTCAGGACGAATATGTACGCCAACGTGTTGTGGGTCAAGCAGGGAGGTATGCTTGGCCGGCACCGCCATCGCGGACGCGTATTCGGCTATACCGTGGAAGGGAGCTGGCGCTATCTGGAGTACGATTGGGTTGCGCGTGCGGGTAGCTATGTCCAGGAGAGCCCCGGTGCAATTCATACCTTGGTTTCGGATGAAGGGATGAAAACTATTTTTTGGCTGAACGGCGCACTCGAGTTCTTTGACGAAAACGATCATCTGCTCGAAACACTGGATGTGTTCTGGTTCATCGATCATTATTTGACCTACTGCCGAAATCAAGGCATTGCGATCAACAAGAAGCTTTTTGTTTGACTCGGTAGAAAAAGGTTTTGAGTGACGCTTCGGGAGCGGCGTGGTTGAGCGCTGTTAGTAGTGAACTCGCTCAGGCAGTTTTTCGGACTGGCAGGAGTCCGAGAACGCTCCGCGTCGTATTCAGGAATGAAAGCACCGCGGAAGATTCCTCGTCTTTACGCCATGCCATGTAAACATCGATCCGGGCTTCGGCTTCGTTAAGGCGCACAGAGGCCAGTTCGATCCCTTGCACTGAACGGGTGGTAAGGGCTCCAACGCCAATGTAGATAGCCTTGCCGGAGGCGACCATGACAGCTCCCGCTTCCTCATGCGATTCGACGTGGGTCACGGCAAAATGCGGCGTCAACCCTTGCCGGCTATACAACGCCAGGATCTTGTCGTATAGCCCGCTGGAGAAGTTACGGTCGAAGATGATCAGCGGTTCGTCGGCAATTTCTTTGAGCCTCAACGATTTTCGCCGTGCCAGTCGATGGGTGCCTGGTAAGACTACAGTGAATTCCTCTTCAAAAAGAAGGTCGCAATTCAGGTTGACCTGATCGATGGGAGGCCGCAAGAAGCCAACGTCGATTTCGCGCTTGTGTAGTAATGGACTTTGGGCGCTCGAGAATACATCTTTGCACTCGATGTTGACCGCGGGAAAATGCTTGCAATGGTCGACCACCACCCGGCCCACAACTCCGCCTAGCCCGGAGGCAATACCAATCCTGACAAATCCCGATTCTCCTTTTTGCGCGTGACGAGCGGCCTCGGTCGCGTTCCCGGCCTGCACCACTAGCTTTCGGGCTTCCTCGAGGAAAACATTTCCGGCTTTCGTGAGCTCCACATGCCGCT
>JASHTD010000558.1 GCA_030040725.1 Candidatus Sulfotelmatobacter sp.
TCTGGTAATAATTCAAATCCATACCCAGGAGGAAGCAATGGCAACAGGTTTAACCAAGACGCAACTCGTCCGTCATCTGGCGGAGAAAACCGAAATTCCCAACAAGACCGCGGCGGCATTTCTGGAAGAGCTGGCTGATGTGGCCGTAAAAGAAACCAAGAAGAATGGCGTGTTCGTGGTGCCGGGTCTCGGCCGTCTGGTGAAGGCGCACCGCAAGGCGCGCATTGGACGCAATCCGCAGACTGGCGAACCGATTCAGATCAAGGCCAAGACTGTGGTGAAGTTCCGCGTGGCCAAGGCCGCGAAGGACGCGATCGCACCGAAGAAGTAGTTTGTGTTTTCGAGATTGACTGAGAAGGCCGGCCTCGCGCCGGCCTTCGATTTTTCGCATTCGATTTCGCGATAGAGATTCTTCGGCGCGCGGTCGCTATCGCTCTCGCTTGCTCAGAATGACGGTTTTAAACAGCGAGTGCGTTAGTCTTGTAAATCACTCGCTTATGCTCAACTGGATCGTCATCGGAATCGGAGACATCTCGACTCGCCGGGTTATTCCTGCCATTCAAAGCGAACCGCGCAGCAAGCTGTATGGCGTGGTAACACGCGATCCGGCGAAAGCTGCGAATCATGACGTGAAAGTTTGGACGAGTCTGGATGAGGCCCTCTCGGATCCCGCGATCGACGCGGTCTACGTGGCGACGCCGGTGTTCCTGCACGGGCCGCAGACGATTCAATCGCTTCGCGCGGGAAAACACGTGCTGTGCGAAAAGCCGATGGCAATGAACGAAGCCGAGGCGCGGATGATGGTGCAGACGGCCGAACAGACTCACCGCACGTTTGCAGTTGCCTACTATCGGCGGGCGTATCCCAAGGTGCAGCGCGCGAAGGAGGTGCTGGAAGCTGGAGCGATCGGCAAGCCGCTGCTGGCTGAACTCACTTGTCACGGATGGTTCGACGGCAAGGCATACGATGGAGATGATCGAGGTCGGCATTGGCTGGTCGATCCCGCCAAAGCTGGCGGCGGGCCACTCTACGACATCGCGTCGCATCGCATCGACGTGCTGAATTATTTTTTCGGCCAGCCGCAGCGCGTCAGTGCCGAGCTCGGCAACGCGGTGCATCACTACGCGGTTGAAGACAACGCGACGGTGATGATCGAGTACGCGGGCGGCGTACGCGGAATTGTCGACGTGCGCTGGAACTCTAAAATTAAGCGCGATGAATGCCGCATTCGCGGGATGGATGGCGAGATGGAAATGTCACCGCTCAATGGTCCGGAACTGGTTTATCCCGGTGGGCACGAACATCTTCCGGTGCATTCGAATGTGCATGTTCCGTTGATCGAGAATTTCGTGGATGCGGTGGAAGGGAAAGCGGAATTGCTAGCGAGCGGGGAAGACTCCTACTGGACGGATTGGGTGACGGGGCGGGCACGAAGCCGCTAGTCAATCGCGGGTTAGCGACTTAAGCGAAATCGATTCCCACCCAAGTCAAAAGAAGGCTTGGATGGGGCACCCGCCAAATTCTAGATCACTTCGCGTATTCGTTCTTTACCACTTCGCCGCCTTTCATCACAAATTTCACGTGCTGCAGAATAGTGACGTCCTGCAACGGGTCGCCATCCACGGCAATCACATCGCCCCACGCTCCAGGTTGCAGCGTTCCTACTTTGCCAGCCCACCCCATCAAATCCGCGGCGTTTAGAGTTGCCGCTTGAATCGACTGCAACGGCGTCAGGCCCAGCTTGACCATCACCGCGAATTCATGCGCGTTCATTCCGTGCGGATAAACCGCTGCATCGGTGCCGAAGGCGACTTTCACTCCGCTGGCGAAAGCGTGAGCAATGTTCTTGCGCGCGGCCGGCATGACAGCTTTCGCCTTCACCAGCAGAAAATCAGGAACGTGATTTTCTGCGGCGTGCTCCATGAACCAATCGGCGAGGTAAAGAGTGGGCACAAGATAGGTGCCGTCTTTTTTCATCTCGGCGATTGCCGCGTCATCGATGTAAGAACCATGCTCGATGGAATCGACTCCCGCCTGAGACGCCCAGAGAATTGCCTGCGCTCCATGGGCGTGGGCAGCGACTTTGCGGCCGAGACGATGGGACTCTTCGACGATGGCCTTCATTTCTTCCAGGGTGAACTGCGAGGCCTGGGGATCATCGCCTTTGCTGAGCACTCCTCCGGAAGCCATGATCTTGATGAGATCGGCCCCATATTTTATGTTTTCACGCACCTGCGCGCGGCAGGCCCAGGGAGAATCGCAGATCGACTCGCTCTTCGCATGGAAAGAGTACGGCAACAGGTTTTCATCGGCGTGGCCTCCGGTGATGCCGAGGGGCGGCCCGCTAACGAGCATGCGCGGGCCGGGCACGTCGCCGGCATTGATGGCATCGCGCAAGGCCACATCGCTGTATCCATCTGCTGCCACGTTGCGAACCGTGGTGAATCCAGCCTGCAAAGTAACCCGCGCGTTCTTGGCCCCAGTCAGCGTTTGGCGCGGTACCGAGATGCCCAGCTCCTCATAACCGAACTTTGGGTCCATGGTAAGGTGCGTGTGAGCATCGATGAGGCCGGGCAGAACCGTAGCATTGGGTAGATCGATGACCGTTGCGCCCGGGGGAACCTGCGCTGCGGAAGATTCTCCAACGCTAGCGATTTTTCCCTCCTCAATCACGATCGTCTGGTCCGTCGACAATTTCCCGGTCTTGACGTCGAGCACGTGGCCAGCGTGAATGGCCACCGGCTTTGAAGATTGTTGCGCCCAACTCTGCCCCAGGAATGCCAACGCCAACATGACGGCCAAAATGGAATGCAGAACTCCCTTCATGATCTTCTCCCAAGATGGATTAGAAAACGTACGGAAGAATATCAAAATGTGCCGTTCATCGAATGGCCTTCGGCAAACAAATGGCAGATTTAGAACATTTTTCCAAATCGCACGTAAAATGAATATGG
>JASHTD010000559.1 GCA_030040725.1 Candidatus Sulfotelmatobacter sp.
CCACTCCAGCGATTTCGGTATTGATCGAAACGTTCTGAAGCTGCGTTTTCTTCCCCGGCTGCGCCGAGAAGCTCAACAGGTACTGGTTGTTGAGGACCTTGTGCAGTTGATCGAGATAGGGCGCGAAACTCACCGGCTGCTGCAATCCCAGGAAGAAAGATTCCCCACCGGTAACATCCGACAGCTTCGCAATGCCCATCTGTCCATTGGTCGCTTCCCAGTAGTTGCGCCCCAAACGGCCCACACCCGGCGCATAGATCGTGTGAATCATGGTCCCGGTTCGCATCGCGACCTGATTCGCCGCATCGACGTCAGGGTTGGTATAGAGCCCATGGCGCCCCATGCCGCGGCGGGCGCGGTCGATTCCGTCGGTGATCATCAGAACTTCACGCCGGTTCTGGGTTGCAGGCCAGCGCTTCATCAGATCGATCACCGAAAGATACGGACTCCCGTAAGCTCCGGTTGAGCCAAGGGGCAGTCTCAGGGAGTTCGCGGCTGCTGCGTGGTCGGTCGTAAAGTTCTGGGCAATCTGGACCGTCGCGTTCCGCATATATCCGACACCGATGGAAGTCGTCGACGGCTGCGCGTTGATGAACGTCTTCAGGTCATCGAGCTGTATCCCCAGAGTCGGGTTCGATGAGTCATCGATCAGGATGAACAGTTCGAGACCGGCACGATCCCCCTGAGCCGGAGTCCACTCCGTCACCTGCAGGCGCTGTTTGCCCTGGGTCACGGCGATGTCTTGCAGACTGAGTCCAGGCATGCGTTTGTTGCTCGGCACGCTTGCCGTGACTGTCATGGTTACGGGCACCGCGGTGGTGCTCTTCTCCTGTGCGTTCGAAGGAGCAGCATTCATAATCGCCGCGGCCATCGTTACTGCTGCACAAACAATGCTGGTGATTCTTGATTTCATATTGATTTCTCCTTTTTCATTCGATGTCGAGTCTTGCTCGAATCTCACGGTTGATAATGCAACGCCGGTGCCAAATGACAACTCATTGAGAACAAGGGCGATCTCTTGAGGTGTGCGCTGCGATCCCATCGGGAATTCCCGAGAGTTCGCGAACCACACAGATCAAAGGAAAGACGAAAAAGAAGCTTCGGTTCGTTTAATGGTCGGTAAGCACTGCGGGTCTGCGAGGGAAACACGAAAAACAACGGAGGCGTCGCCTCATCTCGAGTTTCCTCGATTCGGCGACGCTTCCGCTATACCGGTCTGGCTATGAGGATGAAGCGGCTAGTTCTGACTTTTTGCCGGCGCATTCAAGCGAACGACCTGGCCTGACTCGAGTTCGTATTCCGCCTCGATCACAGTAAGCTTCCCGGACTTGACGGCGCTCGCGATGATCTCGCTGTTAGCGGACAAATCCAGTGCGCTCTGATGAACGTTCTCTTTGATCGCCGACTCAACAAGATCATCCGCCTTGGCATAACTCTTCGCTCGAGTTACTGCGGGATCGATCTTTTCTACGATGGCGTCGAGATTCACGCTCGGCATTTTTTCTCCGGAGCAAGCTGCGTTCACGGCTCCGCACTTCTGATGCCCAAGCACCACCAGCAGCGGACTGTGCAAGTGTTCCACCGCGTACTCGATACTTCCGAGTGCCACTTTGTCGGCGATATTCCCCGCAGTGCGTACCACAAAAATATCTCCCAGGCTCTGGTCGAAAACCAGCTCTGGACCTACCCGGCTGTCGGAGCAGGCAAGGATGATGGCCTTGGGAGATTGTCCAGAGGCGAGCTTGCGGCGAAGAGAAACGACATCGCGCGCCTGAGGCTTGCTGGCTACAAATCGGCGATTGCCGGCCATCAGGCTATCCCAGACTTCGGCGGCCGACGGCGAGCTGTGACTGGCAGCGTGCGATGCATGTTGCGCAGGAACGGCAGGAGCCGATTGCGCGAATCCTGAACCTGCGAGCGATAACACCAGAAAAAGGTAGAGTGTGCGGATCATGAATGTTTCCTCCAGAGAGTATCTCCATCTGTATCTTCGATGGGTTTGAGTATGGTGAGCATCACCGTGTCGGTCTCGGGGAGAATCTGGTATTCGACGAACTCGGGAATCTCAAACCATTTGCGGTCATATTCCATCAGGCTGCCGTTGATCGCAATTTTGCCGGTTCCGCGAATGAAGCACAGTGTGGCAGCCGAGGTTTCCAAGCGGTATTCGACGTTTTTGTCCTGAGGTTCTAAGTAGTCAAGATTGCCGAATGCCGAATCGTCCCTGTGAACATGGAAACTTCGATTTCCGGCCAAGTGTTCGACAGTGAACTTGGCGCCAGTTTCAGTCATTGTCGTTTCTCCCGTCGGGTGCCGACTCAGTGCCACCCTGCCAATGACGTTGCAACCTCCGTGCCAGTTAGCGAGTGTTGAGGGCAATGGGCTTATGGGAGCCGGAGGGTCCCGGTCCATCGGAGATTCCCGGGAGTTCGTGATGTCTGGCGTTGTCTACCGCTGTTGCGCGGGCTGGCTGCGGGTCATCTGCGCAGCATGGTTGCATGGGCGTTCCCATCTCGACATAGAGTCGCTCGATGCTTTGTTGGCGGTCATGCACAAGACCGGCACGTGGGTAATCCAATTCGGAAACCAACGACAGCACGATCGCAACTGTCAATGGCACGACCAGCATGGCCAGGAAGAACCTATGTCGCATGCTGTATCCCACGACAAAACAGGTCAGTCCCGATATCAGGATCATGACGAACCAAATCACGATGGGGATGCGCTTTTCCTCAGCTGCCGTCCTCTGTTCAATCAGATCCGGCAATTCGCCCATGGCCTGCACAAATATGGGAGTGACCACGTTTGGTTTCTCTTGAACCAGTCGAGTCGTCTCCAGCCACATCTCGTTCTGCAGTTGCTTGGCTTGGCGGATGCTCTCCTGTATCGCCGGCTCATTCGATCCGGCCTCTCCAAATTCGGCGCGGGCAGCGACATATTTCGCGAGCGAGGACAAGATTTCGTTTCGAAACGGCTGCGGTAATAGCTGAGCACGCTCCTGGACAGTGATGAGCGCATTCGCCTCGTCGACCACCAGTTGATTTCGGTGTTCGTAGTGTGGCAAGGCCATGGGGAGACTGAATCCAAGCAGCAGGCCCAGCAGCACACTCAGTTCGGCTCGGGCAGATTCGACTAACGACTGACGTTCGCTGTCGGCTCCCGGCCACAGTTGACGGAGCCTGAAACCGAATTCCACGATCAACATCAAGCCGCCCAGCAAGAGGGGAAAGAATAGCTCTGTGTGTGCAATAACCCACAGCAATGGGCCTGCCGAGTAGTCGACCTGCACCGGCAATGATGGCTGTACGATTTGAACAAGTAGCATACGTGCTCTCTCAAGAAGCCTTTATGGCTCGAAATGTTGCCGCGCTTCGTTCGTAGTGTCGAGCGCGGAGAACTTCTGACTGTTACTGCAGCGGCGGATCGGTCATTCCCTGGAATGTAGTTCCGAGAAATTTCCCTGTCGCGTCGAAATTCCAGTTGAAAATGGCTTGGCCGGCATTGGCGCAAGCATGGCAGCCATTGCGCAGAGGATACGCGACCGTGAACTCAACCCCGCCACCAGGGCCGGCCTGCGAGTTCGGCCACATCTTCCCATCGCGGTCTCCGGGCCAAACGTCGACTTTGGGAAACTGTCGTTTGGCATCTTGAAACTGGGAGCTTTGTTTCATAGTCTTGACGTCAAGCAGCTTCAGATCCTCAACGTTGACAATGCGCGGGTGTCCGTTCAGCAGCAGAAAACCGTAGTTGGTATTCGCTCGCAGCGGATAGGTAATCCAAGCAAAAGCTACGAGACCTTCATCTTGAAATCCCGTCATGACGCCAAACTCTCCGTGACTCTGCGCAAAAAGCTCACGTGTGAACCGTACGGCGTTTGCGGGCGCGCCAGCTCCAGCCATCTGTCCGATTACGCACTCCGCGTAGTCGGACCCAGATTGCTTCTCGCAAACTGCGTGGGCCTTGGTCATAAATTGCGCCGGCATTTGCCAGAGAGACGAGGCGTCAATCTTGCCGGGAGCAGCTTTTGATTGCGCGCTCAGGCTGACACAAGCGAAGAGAGAAGCAGGCAGCACATAGGCATAACGCATTTTCAATCTCCAATTCGCGGCACGCCGGCCGCGGATAAATCGTAAGAGCGCCGAAGCGCCCAGCAACCCCACCTCCTGGGTTGCGGGCGCCTCGATGCGCTGGCTAGCAGTTACGCTGCATCGCGGGTTGGCACGAAGCGAAGCCCAAACCCAGCGCCTACCGCCAGCAGGCCGAGCAGTCCCAGCAACGGAAGCGAGCTGCCAGTCGACGGCAGAGCCGGGGCCGGAGCAACGGTATCGACCACTTCGGCAATCTCAACTTCCTCACCGCTCGGTTCAACCGCCTTCACCGGTGTCTGTTCGACGACCGGAGCCGGCGCTTCGTCACGCACAGAGAGAACAGGTTCGTTCACGGTCTGCGCGATCTGCGTCGCCCGGGCCTTGCGATAGACAAACTCCTGTCCGAAGTTGTCTCCCGGATAGAACCACGCCTTCACAGCCTCCGGAGTTCCAGACGGTCTTTCCGCGAACTTAATGACCGTGTCTCCCTTGGGCTGCAGCCGGTAGTTCGGCACCGCCAGAATCGTCGTGATCAGCCGCGTACGATCTGCGTTCCAGATCTGCACGATGTGACGATCCGACGAGCTGTCCATCAGCTGGAACCAGTATGTGCCCGAAGGCAGCACCATATCTGAAATTTCCACTGGCTCAGAAAAGGTGATTTTGGTTGCTTTATTCCACGTGTCGGCTTTGGCGTTGCTCGATGCGAACAAGGCAGCGATCGCGACCAGGCACAACACAATCATTTGCAGTTTGTGCGATTTCATTTTTTCTTCTCCATTTAGTTTTAATCTTCGAACCTATGGACAAGGAGTGATCCTGTGTCCTGCCTCGCCGCAACAACGCGACGAACTCGGACGCTGCCTTTCGAAACTTCACTTGCTGCGCTTCTCGAGCCGACGTCCACCATTCACAGTGCAAAGCGTTCGCCAAACTCAACCTCCTTCAAAACACGCGCCTTAGGACGTTTTACAACTCACGAATCCGTCGAGAGTTCACGAGATTTCGAGACGAACAGCAGCCCGCACGCAAGCGATGGAGCGCCAAACTTCGCGATCGTCTTTAGAAACAGAGCGCTTCGTCTTTCGCGAGATTTGGCGGTCGGCGTGCAAACGAAGACTCGCAAACAGCGAAACGTTAGTTCGAGGAATTGTGGTTCTATGTGGAGGATGAAGAAAGTTGTAGATCGCGGCTGGGTGACTCTGCACATGAGTGGTCACCTCGAGGCCGAGCATTTGGCAGAGATTCAAAATGCCCTGGCGGACGAAGGAATGAATGAGAACGTCGTCCTCGATCTGAGCGAAGTAACGGTGATCGCTGAGGAAGCGGTGAGATTTCTGGCACATTTCGAGGTCAATCGCATTGACCTGCATAAGTGCCCGGCCTACATCCGTGACTGGATTGCCGAGGAAAGAAGAGCGACGAGGCGGTACGAGCAGTCGGATTCCGGCGACTGATCCGTGTGCTATGAGCGGAGCTACTGCGGCAAACGAAGTAATGAACGAAGGAGTAAGCTGTGAAGCTTAAGACAAATCTTCAGCGTCTGTTCTTGCTCGTGGGTGTTGCGCTGCTGACATTCTACGGGGCGGCGAAGCTCCATGAGTTCATTCTGTCGCGCGCGGCCATCCGGCAGTTTGAGCATCTCCGGCAGACAACTCTCAACAGCGATGAGAAGAAGAAAGCCGAGCCGCAACTCGTGGCGTTGCGTCCAAGCTTTCTTTTGTGGTCAGAAAAGCGTATCCATGACTACGAAGAGAGCCTAGGCGCAAGCCTCGCACCACCGCTGGCCATCATTCGCATTGACCGAGTTCATGTCG
>JASHTD010000560.1 GCA_030040725.1 Candidatus Sulfotelmatobacter sp.
TGTACATTCGGCCCACGGTTCTGCTGGGGAAGTTTTCATGCGATCAGTCTGGAAGCCGGTAGCGTGGCTTTGCGTGGTGCTGACTTCTGTGTCGGCATATGGTTTCGCTGCCCACCAGCACTCCAGTTCCCTCGACGAAGCGAAGTGTACGGTCTGCGTTATCGCGCACTCTGCCTCCCCCGCGGCCACATGCACGCCCCCAAGCGCTTTCGTGATTCTGGCGCAGCCCATGGTGCAGGCGGAGCCGCTTTCTGCCAAACAGCGCCTCATTCCCTTCGCGCTCACCGTTCGTCCTCCTCCCGCCGTGTAGAGATCCACATTCATTCGACTTAGAGGGCCGGTCCAAGTGTCGGAGACCGCGCCCCTCATCTTTTGGACTGGACTCTATCTCTTCATATCTTTGGGAGGAATTTATGCTGGCTTCTTACGCGAAGTCGCGTTCCGCGACTTTTGTGGCGGTTTTCTTTTTGGCGCTTAGCCTTACCACTTATGCACAGTCGGGAGGAAATTCCGGCTCTATTCACGGAACCGTTGTGGACTCTACAGGCGCTGTAGTGCCGAATGCGAGCGTTGAGATTCACAATCCTGTCAGCCAGTTTGAGCGATCCACGATCACGGATACATCTGGAAATTTCAACATCCCAAACGTGCCCTTCAATCCATACCATATGACGGTAACCGCAAGCGGGTTTGCTCAAAGCGCACAGGACGTAGAGGTCCGGTCGGCGGTGCCAGTGAATCTCAAGATCAATCTCAAAGTCACAGGTTCCACCACGTCGGTCACAGTTGAGGCCGAAGCCACCGACCTGATCGAGAACGATCCCACCTTCCATACGGACGTAGATAGAAACTTATTCAACAAGATTCCTTTGGAGAGCACGACCTCGTCGTTGAGTTCAGAAGTCACGCTGGCAACGCCGGGTATTGCTGCGGATTCGAACGGACTTTTCCACGGCCTCGGGGATCATGCGGAGAATTCGTTCTCTGTTGATGGCGAGCCAATTACTGATCAGCAAAGTAAGGTGTTCTCGAATCAGATCCCGCTCGACGCGGTGCAGTCGATGGAAGTGATCTCCGGAGCGCCGCCAGCGGAGTTCGGGGGCAAGACCAGCATTGTGATCGTAGCGACTACACGCTCAGGTCAAGGCGTAACGCCGCCGCATGGAAGCGTGACCGGCTCTTACGGAGCTTTTGGATCATCCAACGTCACGGCTGAAGTTGCGTATGGGGGCAAGAGCTGGGGAAACTTCATTTCGGCAAACGGGCAGAATACCGGACGATTCCTCGACCCGCCCGAATTCACCGTGATTCACGATAAAGGGAACGAAGAAAATCTGTTCGACCGCGTCGATTATCAATTCAACGAGAAGGACTCGATGCGCCTGGATTTGCAATACACGCGTTCCTGGTTTCAGACACCAAATACATTTGACGGGCAGGATGCCACCCCCTGGACGGGTTTGTATGGAATCCTTCCGTCCATCGAAAATTATGGCGGTATTGGCCCGAACGGCCAGGTCGTCGGCCCGACCGATCAGCGCTCCAAGATCGGCACTTTCAATGTTGCGCCTTCCTGGACGCGCGTGCTCAATACGAACATGGTGTCTACCCTGGGTGGATGGGTGCGGCGTGACGGGTACAGCTACTACCCCAGCGACAATCCGTTTGCCGATCTCGGACCGCCGAGCCTGCAGCGCCAAACCGTCGGACAGGATCGTAGCCTGTTGAACGCAGGATTGCGCGCCACGCTGTCTTATGCGAAAGGGATTAATAACGTGAAGGGCGGAGTGAGCTACGAGCAAACGTTCCTGGACGAAGATGACACCGTTGGAATCGTCGATCCGGCGTACAACGCACCATGCATCACCGCAGTTACGTTGGTCGCCGTACCCGGTTTCACCGATCCTTCTCAGTGCGCGGCTTCCGGCTACCTCGCGAACATCGCAGCCAACACCGCCGGTTCCACGCTCTATCCCTTGTTCGATCCGACACTGGCGCCTTACGACCTGACGCGTGGGGGATCTCCCTATAGCGCCCAGGCCAACGCCCCTTATCTCACACATACCGACGTGAAAGAATTCGCCGCTTACATTGAGGACACGATCAGCTGGCGAAACTGGAATCTGAACCTCGGATTACGCGGAGACACGTATAACGGCCTCACCAGCCACGGACAAGCAGAACCACGGCTCGGGGCGGCTTATAACATCAAACGGACAGCGACCGTATTGCGGGCATCGTATGCGCACACGATGGAGTCTCCATTCAATGAAAATCTGATCCTTTCGAGCCTGGGCTGTGCCAACCCCGTTCTGGCGCCGCTGCTTCTCTGCAGCTCTACGCTCGCGGGAAAGGCTAATCCGCTGAGTCCCGGTTTGCGCAATGAATACCATATCGGAATCGAACAGGCTTTCGGAAAATACGTCGTGTTCTCGGGCGAATACATTTGGAAGTACACGCACCTGGGCTACGATTTCAGCGTCCTGGGCGATACACCCATCACATTCCCAATCGAATGGACGAAATCGAAGATCCCAGGTTATGCAGGGCGCATCAGCGTGCCCAACTATCATGGACTGTCCGCGCTGGTAGTTTTCTCGAGTGTGGCGGCACGCTTCTTCCCGCCGCAGCTTGGCGGCGCGGGTGCCACGGTAGGAGCGCCGGGACTTCCCTTCCGCATCGACCACGATGAGAAATGGGCCCAAACGGCCCACTTGCAATATCAGTTCCCAAAACGCGGACCATGGATGGGCTTCAATTGGCGCTACGACAGCGGACTGGTCTCAGGCAATACACCGTGTTACGGAACAAGTACTTATAACGATTGCCCGCAATCGACTATGCTCTCGCGCGGACAGCCCGGCATCTCCATGACCGACTTCGTCGGGAACCCGCTGACTGCCGACCTGGAATTCGAAGCAGGCTTCGCCTGCAATGGCGTGAAAGCAACACCGACTACACCATTGCCCGCTGTGTGTCCGGCAAACGCGTTCACCTCCAACTTGGTCAACATTCCGCCGCTTGGCGAAGAGAATGACGACCATCATCCCCCTCGCATTCAGCACCGCAGTCTGTTCGATCTTGCCATCGGACACGACAATATTTTTCGCGGGGACAAGTACAAGGTGAGCCTGCAACTCACTGCCATCAACCTGGCAAACAAGTTCGCGCTCTACAACTTCCTTTCCACGTTCAGCGGCACGCACTACGTTGCACCGCGTGCGCTGACTGCGGAAATCGGCTTTCACTTCTGATCTCCATCGAATGAAAAAGAGGGCTGCGAAGAGTGGCTCTCTTTTCGAACCTGTCGTGTCATTCCGCTAATCGGCACGCGGGCCCGCACGGCGAAGTGCATTGGGTTAAATTTCGCGGACCTTGCGAGGGTAAATGCCATGAGAGCATATTCGGGTGGAAGAGGACGAAAACACGTGCCCGGTAGATTCACCACTCGGCTAGGCCTCCAAATAGCCCTAGTGATCGGCACCGCCGCCCTGGGAATGCTTCTGCTTTGGCTGGCCGGATTCTTTCGCCTGGATTAAGGCTGCTTTCTCCTGGTATTTCAAGCGAAACCCGGAACAGAATCCGGCTAGGCGGAAATGCACTGCGACGCTTGCACTTTCCGGATGACGGGTTACTCACAAGGCGATTACACTCATTGACCTCAGTGAGTGTAATGATTCCATAAACAATGTCGGCTCCCAGGCCCGAGTAAACTTTGGAGGCGCAAACCAACCAAAGGGCTCGGAGGAAAGGAGCCGAACATGCTGATTATAGGGTGTGATTATCATCCGGGCTTCCAACAAATTGCTGGCGTAGACACCGACACCGGTGAACTGAGCGAACGGCGCTTGGCGCATCGTGAGCAGGCCGAGCAGTTCTACCGGGAACTGAAGCAGCGGAATGTTGCCGTACGTGTGGGGATGGAATCCAGCGGGCACTCGCGCTGGTTCGAGCGTTTGCTGCGGGAGTTGCAGTTCGAGTTGTGGATCGGAGATCCCGCTCAGATTCGTACCAAGCGAGTCCGGAAGCAGAAGACGGATCGTCAGGATGCGCAGCTCATACTGCAATTGCTGATGGAAAACCGCTTTCCGCGGATCTGGGTGCCGGATGCCGAGAATCGCGATCTGCGGCAACTGCTGTGGCATCGGCACCGCTTGGTGCAGATGCGCACACGAGTGATGAATCAGTTGCAGGTCGTAGCGCTCAACGAAGGTGTGCGACGCAAGAAGGGGTTGTGGCGAACTGCCGGTCGCAAAGAGCTGGAGTCCATCGCATTAGCACCTTGGGCTAGCCGCCGACGGCAAGACCTGCTCGACGTACTGGATCAGCTCACTCCGAAGATCCAGGAACTGACGCACGCTCTGGAAGAGGAAGTAGAGAAGCGTCCGGTGACGCGGCGGCTGATGACGCATCCCGGAGTCGGTCCGCTGACGGCACTGGCCTACGAGTTGGTGATCGGAACGCGGAACGCTTTCACTGCGGCAAGCAGATCGCCAGCTATTTAGGGCTGGTGCCGGAGGAGAAGTCCAGCGGCGATCGTCGCCGGCAGGGACACATCAGCAAGCAAGGCAACGTGCTGCTGCGGTTTCTGCTGGTGGAAGCGGCGCAAGTCACAGTGCGCAGTCACCCGGAGTGGCGCAACAAGTTCTTCCATCTGGCCATGCGACGCGGACACAAGATCGCAAAAGTCGCGATGGCGAGGAAACTGGCGGTGCACCTGTACTGGATGTGGCGCCAGGGCTGCGATTACGGCCAGACGCAAAAGCTCGGTTCGCACGCAGGAGAGCCCGGAAATCCCGATGGTGAGCAGTCCATCACCGACGTAATGATTGGGCATCCTGCTCCCAGTAAGTAAGGGAGTTCGAAGAAGCGAATCTTGATCGCAGTTGAGATCGAAGAGATGGCTGCGTCGGACTGAGTTCCTGACCCGAACGATTCAAAGCGAGCCCAAGGTTGGAAACGCGCAAACCATCCACGAGAGCGAAATGGCGCTCTTCTATGAGTGCACGCAGG
>JASHTD010000129.1 GCA_030040725.1 Candidatus Sulfotelmatobacter sp.
GCGATCGACATCGATGTATTTCACCGCAATTATTGGCAAAAGCGGGATCGTTCCGCGCCGTATCCCACTCTCTCCGCCATGTTTCCAATCAGTTAGGCGACCCAATTGCCCCGAAATCAGTTCCCCAAAAAGCAAGTGCCGCGCCGATTCGCGGTCCGGGATGTCCGCGCGGGCGGTTACTTTTGGTGGTTCCCAAGAAGCTTACAGTCTCACTTGGCGGGCGTAAGTGTGATGTTGCGAAAAGCGACGTGCCCGGCCTCACTGCCTTGGAGGTAAATTGGTCCGGGTAGCGCTTCGTGGCTGTCCAGAGCCCCACCCGTGATGCCCGGAATCTCCTGCTTGTCAATAATCGTCTCACCATTTTGCACAACTGTGACCACTCGTCCGACAAGCGTGATGTCATACGTCTGCCACTCTCCCGGTCTGCGCGGTTGTTCCGGCGTGGGCGCCAAGAAGCCATAGATGCCTCCCGTCCGCATTGTCGGCCCTTCGGGTACGGGATCGTCTTCAATCTGGAGTTCGTACCGGCCGCGGAGATAGACACCGCTATTTGATCCCGGTGCGCAATTGAATTCGACGTGTAGCTTGAAATCTTCAAACTTGGCATCGGTGATAAGTTCAGGACCATTCCCGGGACTGACCAGCGTTCCGTTTTCGACTTTCCAGGCAAGTGTTGACGCCGGCTCGCTCGACCTCCACCCGCTGAGATCCTTGCCGTTGAATAACTGCACCGGCTTGCCCCACTTCGGATCGCCTCTTCTCTTCAAGGACGGGCCCCTCTCGCCAGTCCATTGCCACGGAGTTCCATCGGGTCCGGTCGTTGTCCCCACCAGTGTCTTCCCCGATAGTTTGCCTACAAAAACCATATCGTCTTTCCTGTCTTCCTCCTCCTTGGGAGAAACGAAGGTGATGGTGCCATTCGCAAGCTCAAATTTCGGCAGCGGCCGGGCGTGTCCCCAGCGGCTCACCATTCGAGCTTTGAGTTGTCCGGCTTCCTGGGTTATCTCCAACCACGAGGGATATTCGCGATGGGGAGTCTTCAGGGTCAGATCCCAACGTCCCAGATAAGACTGAACGGACGCAGTTTCGTCGGGAGAATCCTTGGGCCTGGAGTATGCAGGCATCGAGAGCATCACGGCCAAGGCTGTCAGCGTAAGTACTCTCCGCGCAAGAATTCTGTTGCGACGCCTCTCGTTCGACTGACCCGCAAGATTCATCTTCTCCACCGTTCGCCCCCGTATTATGAAAACCGGTCCCCTTCGACTCGCCATCAGATTTCTCCTCGGCAAAGGATTGTAATCGATCGGCTCGTGTACATTTAGCAGCAGCTTCCGGAACACGCAGAAATTAATGCGATCATTTCGTCGGTGGGACGGCGGTTGAACTTACGTCATCGTGCGAGAGAGTTGCCGCTTCGCCGGCGCAGTAGACTTACGAATGACCAGCTCAGTTCCAAGATAATACTCGGCGCCTTTTTGTCGCTTCAGCTTCAGTAGTTTCTGCAGTGCCTCAAATGCAATCGCACCGAGATGCTCCCGGGGGACGCTGATGGTGGTCAACGGCGGTCGCGCAAGGAAGGCGAACGAAATATCATCGATGCCAATTACGGAGACGTCGCCGGGAACCTGCACTCCTTCTTCTTCGAGCGCATTCATGGCTCCCATAGCGATAAGATCGCTTCCACAAAAAATTACGGTAGGGCGTTCTGATCGCGAAAGGATGGTTCGCACCGCCGAAGCTCCGGAATCGACTCGATAGTTGCAGTCGATAACGGGAAGAGGATTCAGCTTGTGCCGCTTCAGTCCCGCGATCAATGCATGGCGTATTGTGATCGCGGTGCGGTTATCGCCAGGTCCGGCAATCACCGCAGCGCGGCGATGACCCAATGCAACCACATGCTCAATCGCTTGGGAGATTCCACGCTGGTAGTCGATCGAAATGTTGCTGATGAGCCGGCCAGGCGGACCAAGATTGCAGAACACCATACCCACCCCCGCCGCCGTCAATTCAGCTGTCGTCTTCGTGTCAACCGACGAAGTCATGATCGCGACTCCGCGAACATCACTCTCGATCAACTTTCGAATCACGGATTCGGTGCGCGCCGGGCTGTACTCTGTATTGAATAGCAGAACATCGAATCCTCTGTCCCAAGCGGCACCTTGGAACCCGCGGATGATTTCCGGAAAATAGGGATTAGCTATTTCGGAAATCACCAGGCCGAACAAATTGCTTTGTCCCGTCGACAGCCTACGGGCGTGCACATTTTTGTAATAGTTGAGCTCGCGCACGACTTTGAGCACCCGCTGCTCGGTGTCGGGAGAGATGTATTGAGTCTTATTGAGCACACGGGATACGGTGGCCGGAGAAACCCCGGCTCTTTCCGCAACATCCCGCATGGTGTGGCTCATGAACCTTCCTTCCCGTCTCTCCGAAGATCTTCAAGACCTCGAATCAACTCATCACGAAACGGTTGTCATGCGCTGTTTTTCTATCACGGATTGAAAGCGAAAGCTATGTCATGGGAGCGGAGGAGTGCAAGAGAAAATGTATTTCTTAGAAAGAGCTTGACAAGTTCGGCGGCGATGAGTAAAAGGGAGGGCTAAGAAACCGGTTTCAGAAACCGATTTCTTAGCCGGTTCTGGATCGCTGAATCTCACTCCGATAAAAAGTGACTTATTTTTTACAAGACATTCTCCGCCAGCCGGATGAGCTCCAGCGAACCATCGACTATCTGCGCGGCGCAGGGCAGCCCCGGTTGGCTGAGGCGGCGAGCGCCATTCAAAAGGCTCGCCATGTCTACCTTACCGGAATCGGCAGCAGCTGGCATGCCGCGTTAACCGCGGCGCCACTGTTCTCGCTCGGCGGGCGCCCGGTTTATGCGCAGGATGCATCCGAGCTATTGCAGTTTGCCACGATACCCGCCAACGCCGTTATCATTGCCATCTCCCGGACCGGACGCAGCGTAGAAATCGTGCGCCTGCTCACTAAGGCGAGGGAGTGCGGCGCAGTTGTCATCGCTGTGACCAATTCAGAGAACGGGCCACTCGCCCAGCAGGCGCAGATCTCGATTGTGGTTGCAGCGCCGTTGGATCATGGCATCTCAGTCAACACGTATTCCACATTAGCGGCTGCAACCTGCGCTCTGGCCAGCACCACGGTCGGCGCCTTTGATGACACCCTCGCAGATTTGATCTCGCGCGGCATCGCCGAGACAAGTCGATTCCTCGGAGGTTGGCAAGAGCAGCTTGCGGACTCATCCTGGTTGCTACCGGAGAGCGTCTGTTACTTTCTGGGGCGCGGTCCAAGTCTGGGCAGCTGCCACGAGGCCAGGCTTCTTTGGGAAGAAGGTGCTAAGTCACCGGCCACGGCCTTGGGGACAGGAGCATTTAGGCATGGTCCTCAGGAGATGGTCGAGGATGGCACACGTTTCGGTATATGGATCGACGCGCGGCGCATGCGCGGCCAGGATCTGGCGGTGGCGCGGGATCTGAGGCGGCTGGGAGCTTCCGTCATGCTGATCGGACAAGAGCTCACCGAGAATGACGGAGACCTGGTTTTCCGTATCCCTGAAATGCCGGCCGAGTGGCAATTCCTCATCGACGTCATTCCTGCGCAGCTTGCAGCTGAGCGCCTGGCACATCTGTCAGGAGTGGACTGCGATTCTTTTCGTCTATGCTCTTACATCGTCGAAGACGAATGGGGGTTGCTGCACGAAAACCCGGAAGCTCCGAAAGTGCATGACATGGTGTTTTCCAAGCCAGCTGCGATCAACAAATTAGAGAGGTATTAGATAACAAATCATAAGAACCTAGGGACCATCAACATGAGCAAATTCTCGCGCCGTAGATTCCTGGAAATCGGTGCCGCTGCCGCGGGCGCATCTCTCGCGACGAAAACCATGCTGAATCCAAACCCGTTGTTGGCCTCGCCGCGCCCGGCTGCGTCCGGCGACCGGGTCCGCTTCGGCATGATCGGCGTGGGCATGCAGGGATCGCAACTGCTCGCTCAGTCCATCGAATTACCTGGGGTGGAATGCGTTGCAGCCTGCGATCTCTATAACGGACGTCACACTCTGGCTCGCGAGATTACAGACCAGCCTAATCTTCCGGTGACTCGCCGCTATCACGAACTGCTGACCAACAAAGACATCGACTGCATTGTGGCGGCCGTGCCCGATCACTGGCACAAGCAGGTGGTTGTGGATGCGGTAAGCGCGGGTAAGGACATTTACTGCGAAAAGCCCATGTCGCATAGCGCCGCCGATGGCGTAGAGATGGTTGCGGCTTCGCAGAAAACCGGGCGCATTGTGCAGATCGGCTCGCAACGCGTGAGTTCGTTGATTTGCGCCAAGGCCAGGGAAATCGTCTCCCAGGGATCGCTGGGAGACCTGATGCTGGTCGAGGGATGGCTGGGGCGCAACGACCCGACCGGCGCCTGGGAATATCCATTGCCGACGGATCTATCCACGGAGACGCTTGACTGGGATACCTGGCAGGGAGATGTTCCCAAGCGCCCATTCGATCCTTACATCTTTGCCCGCTGGCGCTGTTGGAAGGAATACGGTACGGGACTGGCCGGTGATCTTTTGGTTCATCTGATCAGCGGCATGATGTT
>JASHTD010000561.1 GCA_030040725.1 Candidatus Sulfotelmatobacter sp.
TATTGCTGCAGGCGAAGAGCTGCTCTGGGACTACAACCTTTACGACGATGAAGCGCCTGCGCCCTGCCACTGCGGATCGCCCAAGTGCCGCGGCACCATGTATTCCCGCGAATGGATAAGGAAAATGCGACGGCGCGCAAATCGGCAAAGGCCCTAGCTTGAGCCTGCCGTTGCGCTGCGGGTCGCTCCCGAGGCGAGAGGATTAGAATCCGTTCCCCGGCTGTCCTGGATATTGGCGGTTACGTCAAAGGCAAACTCGCGGCGGCGCTCGGGGCCTTTGCGCTCGACGACGCGTACGCGCCGAGTCGGCATGGTGCTCGGTTCGAGGGTGACGATGCGGCCGTTACGCACCTGGATTTGCGAACGGAACCAGTCGGTTCGAAACATGCGTCCCGCGGCGTAGAAGGTCATGCAGGCAGCGATTGGGCCTTCAAAGTTTTTGTCCGTGCAGGCGATGATGCGGCGGCCCATTTCCTGCGTCCACGTGCTGCCGCCAACCAGCGGGTCGTTCAACCGGCAGCGTTCGAAAGGGACGGCGTGGGTGAGCTTGCGGAACTGCAAGAGCTGTAAAAGAACCGACGTTTTGGCCAGGTTGGTGACGACCACTCTGGCCTCGGTTTCCGAAACGCGCTCGAGCTTGATGTGCAGGTCTGGGGTCCACTCCCGTTCGAACTCTTCCCGGGCGAGCGCGAGGCCCTTGTCGGTCGCTTCGACGTAGCGCAAGGTCGCACGCGCGAGGACGATGCTGAAAAAGGTCGTCATGACCGTCGCGATGACTGGGATGTAGCTGATCAGCGTGTTCAGGGGAACGTAAAGCTGATGGACAACCTGCGCGTGCATCAGGTGGCTCCTCGCTGCGCCTGAACCATTTGCTCTGTCATTTGGGATAAGGTGGCGCAACCAATCCCTGACCAGATCCCGTCTCGCGGGTTCCGGGAAGTCTAGCGGAGTGGAACGGCAAGAGTAGATGCGCATGGTGTAGTGGCGATCGTTGCGCAAAGGGCAGGGACTTTGGTAACTGGGAAGTTGGCCGAGGGATTACTCCAACACGCTGTCGTCGAGCTTTTTTCGGCCCCAGTCGGCTGCGGCCTGAACGAAGGCTAAAACAACAGGGTGCGGCTTCTTCTCAGTGGAAGAAAGCTGCGGCTGAAATAGCGTCGCGACGAAGAACCGGTGCGTGGGCGACTCGATGGCGCGAATCTCGCCCTGCGCTCCGCGGGCGACCACGGGAAATCCTGCTTCCATCGCGGCCCATTCGTATTCAGGATTGACCTCGAAATTGCAAAAGAATTCCTCGCTCACCACGTCTTTATCTTTGCCGTAAAACGATTGCAGATAAGAACCAGGACGCAGGCGAATCTCTGGAACCATGCCGGAGAGCTTGGGCGCATTCCCTTTGCGGTCAGGCACAGCGCAGGCAACGGGGTAGATAACGACGTTTTTCGATCCGGAATTATTTTCGGCGCTGTCGGCGTCCGCAATGCCCAGCACATTGCGAGCGAATTCGATCAGAGCATACTGAAAACCGGCGCAGGTGCCAAGATATGGCCAGTCGCGGCGGCGAGCGAACTCGATGCCCTTGAGCATGCCATCAAAGCTTTTGAACGGGCTGCCGGGTGCACCCCACAGGCCGTCGAAGCTTTCGAGAATTTTTTCTGAGTCTGGAAGGGTAAGGGATGGAGTTGGAATCCACTCCGATTCTATTTTCAGATCAAGCTTGCGGGCAGCATGCTGCAAAGAATCCGGCGTGGCGTGATGGGAACGGGACTCCTTATTGAAGTCTCCCAGGATTCCAATGCGAACGGCATTGCTCACGCGACTCATTGTACTAAACCGAACACTCGCGGCCAGTGCGGTTGTTGAGAAAGGGATTAGAAGGCTGGTGCTGGCAGGTCCAGATCGGAATGAAAACAGTCGTGGCTGCACCCCGCCACGGGGACTACCTCTGAATCCATGCGCAAAAAACGCAATCCACCACAGGACGAGAAGAAGGAGTTTTAATCAAAGTTAATATCTTTGAGTGCGAGATGGCAATTTCTCAACACCTATCCCGCGTAGGTCCCATGTCCACGTTAGGTCCGGATCACGCCTCTTTAAGCATCCTTCTCCAGAAGAAACCCACGGTGATGGCGACGACTCCCAAGCTCACCGGCAGGAAAGCGGCGCTGAGCCCGGAACTACGACCTAGCGCAATTTGCACAGTTGTAAGCATCAGCCACGCAAAGATCCACAAAACTTCTGCTTTTAACCAGCCCACCACAGCCGTACCAAGCGGCATTAAACGCGCTTGGTTTTCTTCTGTCAGTTTGACCGGATAGTTGAACACTCTTGGAAAGCGGCTGACGAATGTCAATCCAACATACAAAACAGTTGCGATCACGGGTAAAGCCAAGAGGCTGGATTTTGGCCCAAAGCTGTCGGGCGGTCCCGAGAGGCCGAAGTGTGTCGGAACGCGAGCGGGCAGTTGCGTCCATGAGAAAGACAGGGAACCAATCACAACGGCTAGCCCGACGATCGCAAGTGATTCCCGTATAACTCACATTGTGAATGGCGACTCCAAGCTTGCCACGTAGCAATATAAACCTGGGGAGCATGAAGAGTCTGTGATTACTGTCGATACCAGCCCAACTCGCAGCCAATCCGTCCAGGGCAGAATTATCAGCGAAACCCCGGTCGTGTTGTCCCTGGTTCCGGGTGATTGGCGCGTCAATTCAAGCCCGCAGGGTCTTAGGGTAGATGGAATAAGACGGCTTCTCGCGGAACGGATAAGCTTTCTAGAACCAGTGGGTCATGTTGTGCAGAGCGTAAAGACAAAGAATGGTAAGGGCCGGTCCGCCCCAGATCATCAGTGTGCACTTCCAGCCAAGCGACCGGGCGATATCGCGCTGGCTCCGCCACGAGATGATGAAATTAGGATTGTTTTTTCCTTTCATCAACACGACGCGGGGATGGTGCTCGAAACCTTCCGGCGAAGCCGCAGCTTGCGCAGCCTGAGAGTTTTCTATGCCGGACAATGCTACTCCGTTGGCATCAGATTTTCGGACGATCGGGTCTGGCGCAATCCTGGCCGCGGCCCAGGCTGCCGGATTTGTGATTCCTGCCTTCGTCAGCGCAGCCGCTACTTTTTGTTGCTGGGTCATTTCGGTTCCTTCGAATGATGCCCCCGGCGGCGAAAGATTGATCACCTGCTGGGACTGAGCCAGTTTAGCCTGGTCCAACCTAGCCTGGCCCAGCTTAGACTGATCCGGGTTCGAACCACCGGTCCCCGGTTTGCTCAGGACTGCTTGCATCAGGCGTTCATCCTCTGGCTGGCGTTTGTTGGCCAGGCTGAAGAAGGACGATTTTCCAAAGTTGCCGCTGCTTCCCATCGACGACAACGATAGACCTCCGAAGGCAAATGAGAGATTACCGCTGCTGACGGACGATATTGGCTCAACGTCTCGGATCGGTTGCGGCGTGACCTCGAGGCCAGGATTCTCGTCCAGCGTTCCCAGGACAAACAATGCATTCTTAGGTTTGACGCAAAACTCTTCGACTTTAATTTTGTTGCGTGTGCTGATGCCGTAGCGGAGAAGAAAATTGTGCACGTTGGGAGGGGCTTCTTCCTTGGTGGTAAAGAAGCCGTCGCAGAATTCCTGCTGGAAATCGCGGTGCAGTTCCAGTTCCGCGCCACGCGGGTCAACCATGACCTTGCCTGTGTTGTCGTCCAGAAAGAAAGGCACGTGCGTGCATTCGGCCGCAATTTTCACCCATTGATTGTTCTTACCACGGCGTTTCCACTCCCAGACCACGGTGCGATGGTAATAGCAGGGGCGCTCCGTGATAGGCGCAATCACGGTGTAAGGTCCAACTGCAAGCCCATTGATTTCCACCATTCCGAGAGCCGCGCTCCGTACCTTGGAGACCGGCGTATCGAGGATGAGGTGCCGCTTCTGCAGAAGAAGGAACCCCTTGTAGAAAATATACAGTCCGGCGAAGACTCCCACGACGCACCAGGCGATCGGCCGCGAGTCGGAAGAGCGAAGCCACAAGCCGGGAAAGAACATGTCGCAGATCAATGTATTGCAGATCAAGGGTCAGTCCGCCGCCTGGAATTTTATACACCCGCCATTGAGGCTAGCGGAGCCGCGCAGTCGGCGGCAGCGGAAAATGACGGCGAGGCTTACGTTAGTAATTGGATCGCTTTTCGAGGTTGTCCCGAGTTCATGAGAAAAATAAAAGTCTCATTGCGCTTCCCCCGGTTCGTCCAAACGAGATCTCCCTTGCTTCAGTAGGAGATAAGCGCCCGAGAGCACAACGAAGAAGACAAATCCGCCGATCTCATTGGCGTGCGACGCGCACAGAGTGTGAATGACCGCGATCGTAGCCATTACGAAACCGGCGATCGAGCCCCAGATTCCGAGCCGCGAACGCATGGGCAGGTTGGCGACTTGTTGCTGTGTAAGCCGGCTACGAAAGCTGATATGCGCGGCAAGGGAAACGACCCAGGAAAAAATCAGTCCTGAAAACGCAGCGCCCATGATGTAAACGAAGGCGTTTCCCGGCGCCCATTTTTCGATAATGAGCGCAGTGACAATCCCATAAGAAGAAACCAAAAGAGCGAGGCGCGGCGAACCCGCTGCGTTCAGCTTTCCCATCGCCGCTGGCGCCCACCCGGTGCGGCCCATCGAAAAGAGGAGGCGTGAGGCCACATAGAGTTTTGCATTCGCGCCCGAGAGCGCTGCCGTGAGAACGACGAAATTCATAAAGTAAGCCGCTGCCGGAACTCTGGCGAGACGCAATACAGAAACGAACGGACTCTCGCTGACTCCCGCGTGGTTCCACGGCATCACCCCAACCAGAACCACGATGGCGCCGAGATAGACGCTCGCGAGCATGAAGATCGTGAGGCGAGTGGCGCGGGGGATGTTTCTCGAAGAGCCTGCCTCGCCGGTTGTAACCGCAAGCATCTCGACTCCGCCGAACGCATAAATCGCCCAGAAAACCGCCAACAGCGGAGCGACTGAACCTTTGGGCAGAAATCCACCGTGGGCTGTGTATTGCGGGGGTACGCGGCCGGCCAATAGTAGAGCGCTGCCAGCGAGAATAAACACCACGATCGTCGCAAACTTGATCATAGAAAACCAGAACTCGAAGCGGCCGAACGAGCCTACATCGCGCAGGTTCACGATCAACAAAAGTGCGGAAAAGACCAGGATCCACACTTCTGCGGGCACGGCCGGGAACCAGTACGCCATATACGTCGCTGAAGCAACCAGCTCGGCTCCGATCGAAAACGCGATCGCCGCCCAATAGGCTGCTCGGCAAAGAAAGCCGAGATACGGGCTCAGATAGAGTTCACCGTAAAGGCCGAACGACCCGGCCGACGGGTGGGTGGAGGCGAGTTCGCCCAGGGCCATGGCGACGGTATAGGCAATAAAAGCCGCGACGATATAGCTGATGATCACACCCGGTCCGGCCATCTCGAGCGCGGCGGCGGAGCCCAGAAGAAGTCCAGTGCCGATCGAACCGCCGACGGCCACCATGGTCATCTGTCCGGCGGTGAGCTGGTGGTGAAGTCCTCGTTCCGAGGATTCTTCTTGAATTGCTTCGCCAGGCAATCCGTCGACAGGCATGCGGCACGATATCAAGATTTGTTGAACTGTTACCAGTGAGCGACAACTTATTTTGCCGAAACGAGATAGATGTCAGCTCTCTTTTTACCGCATTGCCGGCTCCAGATGGCCGAGACGAGGCGGCTGAAATGACTTTCGTAATAGCGGCGGGTCCTTACCGATTGCTGGGCTCTCGAGCGGCTCCTAGAATCGAAGGAGCAGTAGTCTGCCTGAAACCGATCATGCCAGAGACCACAAAGCGCATCGACCGGGCCGAACTGGCCAAGCGTACCGAGCGCGCAGAAAAGCTTCTGCAAAAGGGGAAGGCCGCAGAAGCTCTCGACGAGTATCTGCAAATCCTGCGCGACGACCCTGAAAACGACTCCGTGCGCCAACTCGCGGCCGATTTGTGCTTATCGCAGAACCGCACGAAGGATGC